>NZ_QRCA01000079.1:0-1348 GCF_009833115.1 Nitrosomonas sp. GH22 | reverse complement strand
GTGATCGCCAAGGCGTACACAGGCCTCTGTGGCGTAGCCATGTCGCCCGGCTCCAGCAGGCGCGAACGCACCACGGCGTTGGATGGCGAGACCAACCGACCCTGCGAAACCTGATGTTGCAGCAGTGCCAGTTGCGCCTCGGAGGCTTTCAGCTGTGCCTCGGCGGCGGCGATGTCTTCCTTGCGCGGGCCGATTTCGGTCAGGCGCAGCGCGTCGCGCTTTTGCGCGGCCTGCGCATCCGCAACCTGCGCGGCTGCCCTGGCGCGATCCAGTTCCTGCACGCTAACCCCACGATTATCCGTATTGGCCGCGATACTTTGCAGGCGAGCCAGATCCTTGCGCGCGCGCTCGGCATCGGCTTGCGCGGCGACATAACCACTTCGCGCCTGCGCCAGCTCCTGCGGGCGCGCACCGTTCTTCAAGCGCAGCAGGTTCTGCTGCTGCACGCCGATCTGCGCCTGCGCCTGTTCAGCCTGCAGGGCCAGCGTTCGGGTGTCGAGCGTGGCCAGCACCTGGCCGGTCTTCACGGCATCGCCTTCATCGACCTTCATGTCGGCCACACGGCCACTGCCATCGAACGCCAACGACACCTGCCGAATGTCCACGTTGCCGTACAGCACCAGCGTGCCGTCGTGACCTTTGTCCCGCTGCTGCATCCAGGCCCATGCGCCGAGCGCCAGCACCACGATAAGACCAAAGGCAATGAGAGGCTTCTTCATGTCAAACGATCCAGGAAGTCGAAATAGAGGCTATGCGATGCACTGCACTGCACTACACTACACTACACTACGATAACACTAAATTGATTTTAATCTTAATGTAGGCGACAATGCAAGCTGTATGTGCCGCTCTGGACGATCGAGGAATGAACAAACCTGCACGCGGACTTCGCTCGGATGGCGAAGCCACAAAAACACGAATACTGGAGGCTGCGGGCGAACTATTCGCCACGACGGGATACGCCGAGACACCCAATAAGGCCATCGCCGCCCTGGCGCAGGTGGATCTGGCATCCCTCAACTACCACTTTGGCAACCGCAGCGGTCTGTACCAGGCTGTATTGACGGAGTCTTACGGTCAGGTACTAGGCCTTGCCAACCTGAAGCAGCTTACCGGCAGTGAGTTGGCTCCAGCGTCAAATTTGCGTGCGCTGATCGAGCAGTTGGTCTGGCACGCCAACCAAGAGCCTCAAGCGTGTCAGTTGCGCGTCCTGGCCCGTGAGATGCGGGCGCCAACTTCGCATCTGCAGACACTCTTCCAGAACGATGCACAGCCCTAGGTGGCGCTATTGACGCTCACGCTCAATCCCATCACCCATATCCTCGCTGAAGAATCCGACTTGACTTGT
>NZ_QRCA01000078.1:0-1073 GCF_009833115.1 Nitrosomonas sp. GH22 | reverse complement strand
GCCGATTGGTGTGATTAACGAGGTATTTGCCTTCCATGACGCGATGCCTACCGGCGTAACCGTCAGCGAGACCGGACGTATCGGATCGTGACAACGCTGAAAGCCCCGTATTTACTGGATTTCAGGCACCCGCGTCAGCATCCACTCATCCGACGTTCGATCAGGCGGTGACGAACCGCTCCCGAAATGCTCGCCGGACCTGGTCGTAAGGCACAGGGCTGGTGGCGTGCGGGACCAGCGCGCCTCTGTCGCCGATGAGGTAGTTGATCCGGTAGGTGCAGTTTCCGGAGGGGGGGCAGCATGCCGCCAATCACCCGGTCGGGATTCAGAACCCGCTCCTGGATCAGGCGGTCCAGCACGCTCTGGACCTGCGGCCCCAGGCCAACGAACACGGCATCCTTCAGTTCTTCGACTTCCGCCGCGAAGTGCTCCAGCAGGTACTTCCTCAGCAAGGGGTGCTTGGTCATATCCGGTGAGCCACGGTAAACGTCGTCCTTTTCGATTACCGGATAGCGCAGACATTGATTTTCGTGCGTTAGAGAGGGCCTCGCTGCCCAAAAGCCTCACGCGCAAACTCCAAGAAGCTGCGCAGCTTTGGAGTCATTCTTCGGTCAGGGGCATAGAGGATGTGCATTGCGGTATTCGGCACCGGGTACTGCGGCAACAGACGCACCAGTGTCCCATCGCGCAGTGCATCGCTAACCAACTCTATCGGCTGTAGAACCACACCTAGGCCAGCTACAGCCGCTGCCAGCAGTGGATCACCTTGATTGATCGTTAATTTGCTTGTAATAGGAACATCTATACGCCCCTCCGGGCTGTCGAAGCTCCAGTGTGAGCGGCCATCAGAATAGGTAAACCCCAGACACTCCTGCTGCTGTAGATCCCACGGATTGATGATGGGAGGGCGACGTGCAAGATAGGACGGCGCAGCGCATAAAACCATCTGATAGGGCTCCAGTGGCACTGCCTTCAACCCACTGCTCACCAGCTCGCCGATGCGAAATACCACGTCTTAACCATCATCAACGATATCGACCAGCTCGTTCGATAACGTTAGGTCAACAGACACC
>NZ_QRCA01000077.1:0-1051 GCF_009833115.1 Nitrosomonas sp. GH22 | reverse complement strand
GATGCAGTCAGCAGTGCAGCTTCAATAATCCTGACAATTTGATCCGGTGAATGAACCGGATGTGCTTCAACGGACTCGATCGGAATGGCTGGGTTGGACATAAATTGTTCCAAAACGATCTGACTGAACAATATCAACCAGTGCTTCCCGGGCCAGTTCCAGCAGTGCGAGGAAACTGGCTACGAGCTTGTGGATATTAGAGGTATCACTGAATAATTCGGTAAAAGGGGCGCTGTCCCGGGATTGCAGATTTCTCAGGATTTCACTCATGCATGCACGTACAGAGAGAGTTTCGTAATGGATGGTGTGGTTACGGTTGAGTTTGAGATGCTCTATCAGCGCAAGCCAAGTGTCAAACAGGTCTTGAGGACTTACATCGGGGAGCTGTTTCCGGGTAGAGAAATTGGCCTGAACAGAAGTCAGCATGAAATCCTTGCCAGCGACTGGCAAGCTATGGATATGGATAGCAGCCTGTTTGATCCGTTCGTATTCCAGGAGTTGTCGTACCAGTTCTGCCCGGGGATCGGCTTCTTCTTCCTGGACGGTCACCGGGCGCGGCAGCAGCATGCGAGATTTGATGTCGATCAGCAGCGCAGTCATGAGTAGATATTCTGCAGCCAGTTCAAATTGATCAACACGCATGGTTTCGACATAGGCAATATATTGCCGGGTGAGTTCGGCCATGGGAGTATCGAGAATCTCCAGATTGTGCTTGCGGATCAGGTAAAGCAACAGATCAAGTGGTCCTTCAAACGTTTCCAGAAAAACCTGGAGTGCCCCGGGTGGAATATACAGATCTTGCGGAAATTCCAGTAGCGGTATGCCTTCTACTCTTGCGATTGGATCAATTAATGCAATGTTGTCCAGTATATTTCCAGTATCTGCAGAAACTTTCCCGGAGATATTATTCATTGCTGATATCCAATTCCCAGTGCCGCTCTGACATCCCGCATGGTTTCCTCCGCCAGTTGGTTGGCTTTTTCACTCCCTTCAGCGATGATTTTTCTGACCTGGGCAGGATCTTCTTCATACATTCTGGCACGTTCCAGAA
>NZ_QRCA01000076.1:0-1032 GCF_009833115.1 Nitrosomonas sp. GH22 | reverse complement strand
GTGTATTCATAGGCGCAAAAAGTGGTGCGTGGTTAGAAAGTAAAGCAGAACTGTTCGGGGGTATAGTACTTATCCTCATAGGGTTCAAAATATTAGCATTTTGAAATTCAGCCACGAACCCAGATACATAACAAAGCAATGCCATGCGAACATAATGACCAATCAGCATGCTGTTACTCTGCAGATTAAAGTGAAACCTCGGTCCAGAGCCTCATCCCTGGTGCAAGCTTCGGATGGTTCGTGGGTAGCTCAATTGAAAGCGCCGCCAGTAGACGGCCAAGCCAATGCAGAACTCATCGCTCTTGTGGCGAAGCATTTTCAATGCCGCAAGTCTGCGGTTTTCATCAAGTCCGGAACGTCTGGCCGCACCAAACTGGTAAAAGTCGAGCGATGAGACCTAACAACGCGTTCCAGGGGGTACCTCATGCCAGCGCACAGTGCTTCCCATGAAGTCTGCTCGCTCCTTTCGAGCGCGGATTACCTCAGGAATAATCCACCAATCCCAAGCGTTGAAGATTTCCTTGACCAGGTCATACAGCTTCCTTCAGAAAGGGAACACGGCGGAACTGATTCAGTTGTAAAGAAAAAAGGTGAACTGCCTGCCTAACGAGCAGTTAGAGCCGATCGTTTACGTTCCGGCTCAACTCCATGTTGGGCATCCAGGAGACTGATATGGAATACATCATCGTTTGTACTGCTGCACTTCTTGCTTCCGGCCTCACTCTGTTTTCCGGGTTTGGTCTGGGAACACTGTTGATGCCAGTGGTGGCGATATTCTTTCCACTTGAAATAGCCATCGCTATCACGGCAGTGGTTCACTTCACAAACAATCTGTTCAAGTTGGTATTGATGGGGCATCGCGCAGATAAATCAATCCTGCTGAAATTTGGGTTACCCGCTGTTCTCGCGGCGTTTGCAGGTGCTGGTCTCCTCAACTGGCTTGGCGAAGTCCCTCCAGTATTCCAGTACATGGCATTCGGTCGTGAACTGGCAGTTTCACCGCTCAAACTGGTCATCGGCGTACTGATTATC
>NZ_QRCA01000075.1:0-1006 GCF_009833115.1 Nitrosomonas sp. GH22 | reverse complement strand
GGCTGGTATATGGTTATGAGTGGCTTGGCAGATAATATTTATGTCAGTCAGTACCGACTGACTGCGCACCTTGGTCTTGCTTTCATTATTTATGCCGCTATGTTCTGGGTGGCCACTGGATTGATTTCACCTGCTAATACGCATTTATCAGATCCACTATCCATACATAAGCTTAAAAGATTTGCTCAGGTGTTGACCGGGCTGATATTTATTATGGTGCTATCTGGTGGCTTGGTGGCAGGTATCCATGCTGGGAGGGCATATAATACGTTCCCTCTGATGGATGGTTTTCTGATTCCTCCCGCCATGTTCGTGCTGGAACCCTGGTATCGAAATTTCTTTGATAACATCACGACGGTACAGTTTGATCACCGTTTGATTGCCTGGCTATTGATTTTTTCTATCCCATGGTTCTGGGTCAGAGCGAAACGAGTATCGTTGTCGTTGTCTGGTCGCCTGGCTTGCCATCTCTTGCTGTTGATGTTGTTTATTCTAGTGGGCTCGGGATTACGACATTGCTATTATCAGTTCCACTAACGTTTGCTGCTGCACACCAGGCGGGAGCTGTATTGCTATTTACCGCCGCATTGTGGGTTTGTCGTAAGCTATCCTGATAATTAATTAAATCTGTGTTTTTCTAATGGTGGTACGTTTTTTATGGCATATGAAATCCCCGGGAAAAATGGATGCTCAACACAAAGGAGCACGTTGATGGAAGGATCGATACCAGGGTTTTGGCGTCGTATGCTGGCATTGGCTTACGAATTTTTGCTGCTACTGGGTGTATGGTTCATCGCCGCTTTTCTGTTTCACCTTATTTTCCGGGATACATCAGCCGAATACTTTAGGCCTTTATTTCAATTTTATTTATTGTTTATCGGTGGTATCTACTTTATCTGGTTCTGGACGCATGGTGGCCAAACGCTGGCCATGCAGACCTGGAAATTACAGCTTGTTTCTGCCAATGGCGGAAAAGTTACCACGCAACAAGCGATGGTGCGCTACC
>NZ_QRCA01000074.1:0-1530 GCF_009833115.1 Nitrosomonas sp. GH22 | reverse complement strand
AACGGTGCTTTGCACTGACAAGACCGGCACACTTACAGAAAACCGTATGGCGCTTGCGCAAGTCTGGCTGCCGTCGGGCGAAGCCCTGACACTTAAACATGGTCAGCCCGTCTCCAAGGACTGCCGCAAGCTCATCGAAACAGCAGCGCTGGCCAGCGACCCTCATCCCTCCGATCCCATGGAGGTCGCACTTCACAACGCCCGTGGTACTTTCGCAGGTTCTGAATCCTCCAGCACGCTACCCATCCACACTTATGGACTGCGTCCTGATCTGCCGGCCATGTCAAATATATGGGATGACGACCAGGCGCTGACGATCTGCGCCAAAGGTGCGCCGGAAGCGATTATCAGCCTGTGCCGTCTGTCAGACGATGCAGCACAGAAAGTGCTGAAGGCTGTCGAAGACATGGCCACGCGCGGAATACGCGTGCTGGCAGTGGCAACCTCAACCGCGCCCGACCGCCAGTGGGCCGATTCACAACTGGACTATCACTATACGTTGGCTGGTCTGGTCGGACTGGCCGATCCGATACGTGCCAGTGTGCCAGACGCCATCACCGAATGCCGCCGGGCCGGAATTCGCGTCGTGATGATTACAGGCGACTACGCCACCACCGCTCGATCAATCGCCTCGCAAGCCGGCATCGAGGAAGGAGAAGTGCTGACAGGAAGCGACCTGGAAGCACTCGATGACGAACAGCTCGCACAACGATTGAAGCGGGTCACAGTATTCGCGCGCATCATGCCTCAGCAGAAATTGCGAATCGTCCAGGCATTCAAGGCAGATGGTGAAGTCGTTGCGATGACTGGCGATGGTGTCAACGACGCACCTTCGCTCAAAGCCGCGCATATCGGCATTGCCATGGGAGGACGAGGCACCGATGTCGCACGTGAAGCTTCCGCATTGGTGCTGCTTAACGATGATTTTTCCGCGATCGTCCAGTCCATCCGGCTAGGGCGGAGAATCTACGACAACATCCGCAAATCCATGGCGTTTATTTTGGCCGTCCATGTGCCGATTGCCGGGCTGGCGCTTTTGCCGCTGTTCTTTGGCTTGCCCATGTTATTGGGGCCGATTCATATCGCCTTGCTTGAAATGGTGATCGATCCCGTCTGTGCGCTCGTGTTCGAAGCCGAACATTCTGAGGACGATGTCATGGAGCGTGCGCCACGGGATCCGGCGCAACGGATGTTCTCACCCTCAATGCTGCTCTGGAGCATCATGCAAGGCGGCATTGCTTTCGCGATGCTGGCAGTCGTTTTTCTTGCAAAAACCGCGGCGGGTGTCCCGGAAGTCGAAGTGCGAGCGCTGATCTTTTTCGGTCTGGTTGCCCAGATCGTGGCGCTGATCCTGGTGAATCGCTCTTTTCGAGCATCGCTGCGCGATGCTTTTCTGCGCAAAAATGCAGCCCTGGGGTATGTTGTATTGGCAGTGGCCTTCGTAACCGGCCTGGTGCTGTTACTGCCGCGAGCCCCGGCGACTGTACTGAGATCTCGTCTCGATTACCTGGAACGACATGCTTCTGGCCC
>NZ_QRCA01000073.1:0-1094 GCF_009833115.1 Nitrosomonas sp. GH22 | reverse complement strand
GGTGCTTCACACCTGATCAGTGGCCATTCACAGGCGCACCACGAGCTGGAACAGGCGTTGGCTGAATTTGTTGGGTTGCCGCGTGCATTGCTGTTTTCCACCGGCTATATGGCTAATCTGGCAGCAGTGACGGCACTGGTGGGACGAGGTGATGCCATTTTTGCGGATCGTCTCAATCACGCTTCACTCAATGATGCCGCTTTGCTGTCACGCGCCTGTTTCATTCGTTATTCCCATCTGGATCTTGTGGCGCTGGAAAAACAGCTGGCAGTAACTGAAGCACGGCGCAAACTGGTGATTTCGGATGCGGTATTCAGTATGGATGGGGATTGTGCACCGGTCGCAGCCTTGCTGGATTTATGCCGGCGTTTCGATGCCTGGTTGCTGCTGGACGATGCCCATGGCTTTGGTGTGCTGGGCGCTGAAGGGCGGGGCAGTCTGTCTTTTTTGGAAGCCGCAGAACGTAATATGCCCAACCTGATTTACATGGGCACGCTGGGCAAGGCGGCTGGTGTATCCGGTGCGTTTGTGGCGGCGCAAATGCCTGTCATTGAAACACTGATTCAACAGGGTCGCACCTACGGCTACACTACGGCAGCTGCGCCATTGTTGTCACATGTATTGCTGACCAGTTTGCAATTGATTCAGCAAGAAACCTGGCGGCGTGATCAATTAATCAGATTGATTGAGCGGCTGCGGCACAGTCTGCAATCATTACCGTGGCAATTACTGCCATCGAATACGCCGATACAGCCGTTACTGACAGACGAGAGTCAAGAAGCGGTTCGATTGGGTCAGGCGCTGCGTGAACGTGGAATCTGGGTGCCGGCGATTCGTCCGCCGACTGTGCCGCAAGGCAGCGCGCGGTTACGTATCAGCTTGTCTGCAGCTCATACCGAAGCGGATATCGACCGATTGAGTACAGCTTTGCACGAGCTCTCTGAGTACTGATATGGCGATCCACATTAAAATAATCGGAGCGGGGCCGGATCTGGTGATGCTGCACGGCTGGGCCATGCACAGCGGCGTTTGGGAGGGTGTGATCGGATCACTGTCGCACCGTTTCCGGCTGCATTGCGTGGATTTGCCTGGAC
>NZ_QRCA01000072.1:0-1172 GCF_009833115.1 Nitrosomonas sp. GH22 | reverse complement strand
GCGGCTGCGTCATTGTTGGCGGCGGGGTCGGTGAGCCGCCGAATCGTCAGGGCACAGCGTTGCTCAATCAAGGTATTGATTTGCTCAACCACGACATTGCCAGCAAAACTTTGTCCGGGGTCAAACTGGAGCTTGCGCGCCGTGGCGGGCAGTAGTTTTGTCAGTTTGTCCAAATGCGCCGTTTGGCCTGCGTCAGTTTCCTGGCAGTCTCCAGCCGTACATACGCCAAACGCCTCTGGTCATCCACCGCGTCGCAACTCCCTGACACCCCGGCCCAGCTTGCGGCGCAACAGGGCCCGCAGGGTCACCCCATCCGAGTACCCGACCTGTGCGGCGACCTGGTCGACGCTGGTGCTCCCGGTGCGCAAGAGATGGACGGCATGCTCCACGCGCAAGTCCTGGAAATACGACAGGGGTGTCTTGCCCAAAACGCTTTGCAGCCGCCGCGCCAAGGTGCGCTCGCTTGTGCCCGCGGCGCTGGCCGCCTCGGCCAGCGAGAAACCTTGCGCGAGCCGACGTCTGGCCCAGCACTCGAAGCGCTCCACCATCGGGTCGGCATGCGCAAGGTGGTCGGGAATCACGAACTCGGCTTGCGAATGCTTGCCCCGTTCCAATGAGAGGCAAAGCTTTCTGGCGATTCACAGACGCTCTCAAGGCATTGCGCTGGCCAGTTCGACCTAAAAGGTTCAAGCTGAACAGCGCCCCAGACTCTCAACGACTTGCCTGCTTACTCCGAGTCGACGGCAAGGTTCGAACCACAGTGTCTTCCAGTTCCGCCTTGATGCAATGCGGCTGCTTCCAGTCGCCTTGGTACGCGATCTGGTCAACACCACCCGGGCCCACGCCGCTGGGCACGTAGTCCAGCTTGAGATTGTTGCGGGTGCGCCAAGCGATAGCGTGGTCGGCACACGAACTGTCGCCAGACACGCCCACAGCACCCAACAATGCACCCTGCTCGTTGTACAGGGCCAAACCGCCACCGAACACATTGATGCCGCCCATGCGCTGACCCACAAGTGGGTCGTTGGGCTGGCCCCAGGCCGCCACAGGGCCTTGCAGCGCTACGGCGGGGTTGACTGGGTTGCTCTCCTGCAAGCCAAACAGGCTACCGCCGGGCTGGACGGCGCTGTACAGGTTGGCCGTGGCCAGGGCCAATCCAGGCAGGCTGAAGG
>NZ_QRCA01000071.1:0-1365 GCF_009833115.1 Nitrosomonas sp. GH22 | reverse complement strand
GTCTCGTGGGCTCGGCTTATCCATTTGGCAAGCTGTCAGACAGCATGAGTCGCACCAGGCTGCTGATGCTTGGCCTGATCGTGCTGATCATTGCAGATTTTGTACTGGCCTATGCCCAGTCCTGGGGTGTTGTATTTATCGGCGTTGCCCTGTGGGGCCTGCACCTGGGTATGACCCAGGGGTTGCTGGCGGCCATGGTGGCAGATACCGCCCCCGCTGATCTGCGTGGCAGCGCATTTGGCTTCTTCAACTTGCTCAGCGGCTTGAGTATGCTGGTTGCCAGCGTACTGGCCGGGTTGCTGTGGGATCAGCTCGGGCCAGCTTTCACGTTTTATGCAGGCGCGTTCTTTTGCGTCCTGGCGTTGGCAGTCATGGCATTCAAGCGGCGAAAAGTGCGCATGTCTGGTTAGAGAGAGGGAGCACACAAAATCGAAATTCAATCCTTCCTGAACTGGGTTGCACAGTATCCCCACTGGACGCTGGCGGGCGTTTTCCTCATCGCTTTGGGAGAATCGCTGGCCGTAGTAGGGCTGTTCGTACCAGGCGCTGCAGTCATGGTCACTGCCGGAGCGCTCATCGCGCTAGGGGCGATTGAATTCTGGCCAACGCTGCTTGTGGCCATCGCAGGTGCTATCATCGGCGATGGCGTCAGCTACTGGCTCGGCCATCACTACCGTGAGCGTTTGCGCTCTGTTTGGCCGTTCCGCAGCCATGCGCAATTGCTAGCGCAAGGAGAGAGTTTTTTCCAACGCCACGGCGCCATGAGCGTTTTGCTCGGCCGTTTCATCGGCCCGGTGCGCCCGATCGTTCCCATGGTGGCCGGCATGCTCGGAATGCCACCGGCGCATTTCTATGCCGTGAACGTATTGTCGGCAGTAGTCTGGGCACCGGCCTACCTGCTGCCCGGTATGGCCTTCGGTGCATCGCTTGCGCTGGCAGGTGCGGTCGCGGTAAGGTTGGCGGTCCTGTTGGTTCTGCTGGTCGCTTCGATCTGGCTCCTGTTGTGGCTGGTTCGCTGGACTTTTCGGGTGCTCTCTCCGCGGGCCGGCCAGATCGTGCAGACAGTCCTGACCTGGATCGGCAGCCATCCTCGCCTCAACCGTTTATTCGGTGGAGTGCTTGACCCATCTCGGCCGGAGGCCGGGGCATTACTGATGATCGGCGCCTTGCTGATCGGTTCCACTTGGCTGTTCCTGGGCGTTTTGGGGGATGTTGTCAGCGCTGATCCATTGGTGTGTGCAGATCAGGTTTTGTACCAGCTTATGCAGGGCTTGCGCATGCCCTGGCGGCTGCAGGATCTATGGTGTTCGCGACGGAGCTGGGCGACGGTGCGGTGATTGCACTGGTCGCCGCAACGGTATTGGC
>NZ_QRCA01000070.1:0-3811 GCF_009833115.1 Nitrosomonas sp. GH22 | reverse complement strand
GGCATCAAACGTCATATCGCGGTCGATACCCAGGGTTTGCCGCATACCATTGCGGTGACGACAGCGGAAGTGACCGATCGCAAAGGTGCGTTGCAGGTTTTTCGGCGTTGTTGTTCAGGCCTTGGCCGGGTGTTGGCGGACAGCGGTTATGTGGGGGAGCCGTTTGCTCAAGGTGTACGCGATGTGCTGAGCGAGACTGTCGCGGTTCAGATCGCCAGGCGCAGTGAGTTGCATACCTTCGCCGTTATCCCCAAGCGTTGGGTGGTGGAACGCAGCTTTGCCTGGTTGGAGAAGAATAGACGGCTGTGGAAGAACTGTGAGCGCTTACCCAACACCAGCTTGCAGTTTATTCACCTGGCCTTCCTGGCCGTTCTACTCAAAAGACTTTGAACGGGCTCTTAGGGTCCATAAGGCATCATCAGGATTTCGATTGCTTAACAAACATGGAGTGTTATGCGAGTCTGTATAATCAGCAACTACCGCACAGTCTGCCTTCAAGAGTAAAACTCCAATGTAGGCCATGAAAGAATGGTATAGAACTCATCTCCATCTCTTTCATAAAAAACCATACAATCATCCGGGATGTGATAATTAGCCAAATCGGGGCGGGCAACACTTAATTCTACTTTCTTGACATCAGCTTTTGCTATAGCTGTAGCTCTTGCTTTCCTTGATTAGATCGATCAATCGCTTATGTTGACAATGATGCGGCACTTTCTTTGTAACACAATGCTCTACTTTATCGTCATTATGGCATGATCAGGTTAGCGTTATTATTGTCGCCTTTTGAAAGGAAAATAAATGTCCCAAGACGAATCCAAGCCCGTTTCAACGGAAGCTCCCCCAGCAACGCAACTGATGCAGATGATTTTTGGATTTGTTACTACGCAGGCCATCTCTGTAGCGGCGAGACTGAGTTTGGCTGATTTGCTCAAAGATGGACCGAAAAGTATAGAGGAACTTGCTCAGGCAACCGGCACCCAGGCAAGCGCTCTCTATCGTATCTTGCGCGAGCTTGCCAGTGTTGGTATCTTTGCTGAAGATGACGCGGCGCGCTTTAAACTGACCCCCTTGGCCGAACTGCTACGAAGCGATACGCCTGGTAGTGTGCGCGATCTTTCTATTTTTATCGGAGCGGATTGGCATTGGCGTGCATGGGGCGATCTTTTCGGCAGTGCTCAGTCTGGCCTGCCAGCGTTCGAAAGAATCCATGGTAAAGCCTTCTTCGAGTATCTAGGCGAAAATTCTGGTCCCGCCCAGATTTTCAACGATGCCATGACCAGTATGAGTGCTACCGCCAGCGCGGCAATCGTCGACGGCTACGACTTTACGGGAATCAGCAAGCTCGTCGATGTAGGTGGCGGTCACGGCATGCTTCTTTGCTCAATCCTGGAAAAATTTCCACAAATGAGCGGAATCCTCATCGATGCCCCTTCCGTCATTGCTGGAGCAAAGGAGGCTATTGAAGAGCGTGGGCTTTCGAAGCGCTGCGAGGCAGTTGGCGGTGACTTCTTTGCATCGGTTCCGGCGGGGGGAGACGCCTATATCATGAAGCATATCCTCCATGAATGGAACGATGAACGCGCGTCGACCATCCTCCAGTGCTGTGCCGGGAAATACCGACAGATGGCAGGCTTCTTGTCGTCGAAATGGTTATTCCGGAAAGGAACGCACCATCGTTTGGCAAGCTAATGGATCTGGAAATGCTGGTGCTGCTCCACGCTCATGAGCGTACTGAAGCTGGATATCGTGAGTTGTTCAATCGGTCTGGCTTCCAGTTGACCAGAATCGTTTCGACCAAATCAGCATACAGCATAATTGAGGGAGTGCCTGTTTAGATTTCTCTGAAAATCTGTTCTGAGTTCAGTGAGACTAGTTTCCAATGTCTTTAGACGAACACCGTATGCCCAACGAAACGCCCCCCAGATAGCCACGATAAACGGTGTAAGAATGGCAAGCAATCTTAGAAAATCGGCGAATGTAAGTGTTCGAAGAGCCTCAATGAATTCCGGCATTCTCTTAACTATGGTTAACAGTCATTATTGGCATAACGCCTGAGCTCAGCTGCGTTTGAGGCGGTGACCATTTTTGCGGCAGCAAAAATGGGCGGCGGGTCAAATGTCAGTTGCAGCGACTTGTTGGGCGACAGCCTACCGTTCACAAATTTCAAATTCCAACTCATGCAGCTTCTGCTCCGAAAGATTGACTAGTTGCTCAGGTAAAGGGGCACTCACATAGGGATTTGAGAACATGCGAAATTTGTACGCCTTCGTTTTGGAACTGACATAAAACCATAGAATAAATATCAGCACACCTGAAACATGATCCCAAAGAGGAAAGTTTCGCTCGATCTCAGTTTGAAGTCGTTCGTGAGCGCGAGGAAGTTCACTAACGTTTAAGGCAATAACGAATGGTCTGCCAGGAGCATGCTGACCATGTTCGGCTTTCCGCATGATCGGATTTAAATAGCTCGTTTCTGGCACGAGAGAACGAAGCATCACGACCAGGTTCCCTCGACCGTTTAGCAATGTCGCATTGGAAAAAAAGGTTGGTTCGTCATCCGGCCACCACTCTGGCCCTAAAAGCTCTCTGCAACGCGCTCCCACGATGCAATGCCACCAGGCTTGCAACGGAACAACGGATGGCATGCTGGTGTATCTACCTCACTCCATTGCGCATGAACCGCTGGGCTGCGAACAGCCAGCTTGCTTTGTAGGTGGCGCCACTCATATGCAAGCTGCCCCGCCGTGACCGAAATATTCCGGACTGCCCGAACCGAGCCGATCTTGAGTCGATTGAAGCTGTAACCCCGAGCCGTTGCCTCATCTTGCACTGCGGCAAGATAAGCGTTGATGGCTAGATGTGGAAGCGGATGCTCGCGAAACCGCTCCAGCTGCGGGTGATGGATGTAACCACGCGTCTCGCCGCACAATACGGCTTTGGCCAGTAGAGCTTCACGCCAAAGCGCAACAAGACCTTTTGCATCTAGGTATTTGGGGTGTAGTGACCAAAGCCGCACGACCGTTAGCCCAGGAATTGCGGGTTGAGCTGCCACACAGAATAGCAAAGCGCTGAGGCAAAACTGACCCATAGTAGGTAAGGAATTAGCAAAACACCAGCCAACACTCGAATACGCCAGAACAAAACAAGTGTTGTAACAATGAGCAACCACAACAGCAGGATGTCTGCGAATGCCAAGGCTCCCATATGCCAACCGAAGAAAAGCCAGCTCCACAAGGCATTTACCGCTAGTTGCACCAAAAAGAGGATCAGTGGCGCACGGGCGGCACGGAACCCTTTGGCACGCCAGACAAGCCACGCGGCGAAGCCCATAAGCGCGTACAGAACTGTCCACACCGGGCCAAAAACAGCCGACGGCGGAGCCCAACCAGGACGGACAAGATCCGTGTAGAACGAACTGGCATGTATTGAAGCAGCAGCACCTATGCCTGCTGCGATAAAGCTAATAACAAGCCACCCGACGAGGCCGATAATCTGGTTTCTCAGTGACATATGAGTCATGAAATGTCTCCTTGTTCTGGTCAAGTAAACCTGGACACATTATTAAGTACTTTTTTCAAACTCCTGCGGAGTCATATTTCCCAAAGTGGTATGCAATCTGCGTGAGTTGTAATACACCATATAGGCTTGCACATCCTGAATGGCATCTTCTCTTGTTTGATAGAGGACACCAGTCAACCATTCTCGCTTCAAGCTGCTGAAGAAGCGCTCTGTAGGTGCGTTTACCTATCACTTTACCCTGGTGGTTAATGACTACACCAACATGTGTATCTAAATGGGTATCAACGCC
>NZ_QRCA01000069.1:0-2427 GCF_009833115.1 Nitrosomonas sp. GH22 | reverse complement strand
GATCAACGGCATCGAGCACCGTCTCACCAAACCCAACCATCCCTGGACCAATGGTCAGGTTGAACGCATGAATCGAACCATCAAGGATGCGACTGTAAAACGGTATTATTACGACTCACACGATCAGTTGAAGGCCCATCTCCATCGCTTTGTGATGGCTTATAACTTCGCCAAAAGACTAAAAGCTCTCAAAGGCCTAACACCCTATGAATACATCTGCAAAATCTGGAAAAATGAGCCAGATCGTTTTATCTTTGACCCATTCCAGCACACCGTGGGACTAAACACTTAGAACCTGTTCAATATCTCACTTGAAGAGTGCATTACGGTATTGAAATTGAACTCAAAATGCTTACATACTCCAAGTATGCTCCGTTTTATCGTTCAATTTTGCCTAGTGCACCCCTTGATCGAGATCTTGAACAGGCTCTTGGTCTAAATGGCTTGCAGTGCCACACGCGCGGCCGCGAGATCCCAGGCGCCAGTGCCAACGCTCTTGAAAACCCTGGGGCGGGATTCGTCGAGCTGGTTTTGAAGGGCGTGAGCCAGCGAGCGCACGCAAGACCAGTCGATATCAGCCTGAATGAGATCGCCAGCCTCATGACGCGCACTGACCAGATCATCAACGAAGATAGCGCTACCATTAAGTGTGATCTTGCCAAGTTCGGCCATCTCCGGTGTGAAAGCACCTACGCCGACCACCAGGCGATCACGTAAGGCGGTTTCGTTATAGACAGCTTGTGTGCTTGTCGTGACAGTAATGACGACATTTACATTATCGGAAATCGAATGCTCTGCGGGAACAAGCTTGCTATGGAGGGGCTGATACTGGTCACAGAAAGCTGCCGAAGCAGTTTCACTGCGCCCACGTACCCATATTTTTGATTGTGGATACAATGCGTAGAGCGCCTGAACGTGGTGGCGTGCTTGTACACCTGTTCCAATCAGCAGGATTTCATGAGGCGCTTGCTTCAGGAAGGTACGGATTGCAAGCATTGTGACAGCGGCCGTTCTCCGTCCAGTCACCTCCGGGCCGTCAAGCAGGCAGATGGGTTTGCCGGTTTCCGTATCGCACACAGTTACCGTGCCGTGGATGGTGGGCAGTTGCCGCTCCTTGTTTGCGGGTTGTACAGTCACGAGTTTGTGAATCCCGATATCATGCGCGGTGGCCGGCATGCTCAGCATTACGCCACCAATCCCAAAGGGTACAACCATGCGTTCCGGGCTCTGAATCTGGCCGGCATCGTACTCTAGGGCGGCGGTGGCAATGGCATCCACCAGTTTGCTGAAATCCAGGGATTTGGCTGTGCGCTCCCTGGACAATACAATAAGTTCTTCTGTAGCGGGGAATGTGGAGGCAATGCTGGGAGGATTCATGGTTTTTCCCTGAGATTAGAGTTTTTCGTGCTGAAGCAGGTAATTGGCAGGCTGGGTCAACTCACGATCAGAAAAATACTGCAGCAGATAAATTATCTCCGATAATCAGAGTTGTGTTGGCTTCACAGGCCAGTAATGTTCGTAAGAGGTTGTCACTTGTCCAGTGCCGTAGCAATAAAAATACCTGTACTATCCATTTTAGTGGGTAATAAGCCAGTAAGCAGCATATTCGTATCGCTGATATAAAAGGATGTTGCTGGCGGTTGCGCCGGGCACTTTGTGCTGGCACTCGGATTTGGCCGGCGCACCGAGGGGGCCGCACTGCGCGTTTGCTCAAGCGGATGTTCAATATTGATTGAGGATTGCCCGCATTGCGGGGGGGGGGGGGACCCTGAAAATCATCGCCGCCACCTGGAATCTGGCGCAATCACTAAAATTCTTGACCATCCTGGCTTGTCCCCCCGAGCGCCGCCTAGAGTACCTGCGCAGATCTTTAATCCGTTCGAGCCAACCTGATCCTGTGCTCGTTCCTATCAGTTCTCTTCATCACTGGGCTGACCTTGACCTTTGGGTGTCTTTCACGCAGATAGCGAAAAAGAGCCTCAAACCAACACTTTTTGCTGCTGATCAACAATAAATTTAAGAATTTCGGGTGGCTTCCCGGTCAGGTTGACGACCAAACCGTTTCCCAGTACATTCGGCTTTTATGAAAAAGGGCGTTTGTTTTTCCCATACCCTTAACGCTGTCATCCTAACGTGGTCAAGTAAAATCGGACACCTCAGTTAAGCTGCTTTTATCGATTTTGCTGCTTCTGCTTCATATTGATTCGGACTTTTGTAATCCAGGTATGAATGCAGTCTTTGGTTATTATAAAACACGGCGATATACTGCAAAATATCCTGCTGTGCTGCATGGCGGGTTTGGTAATGCCGCCATTGGCAGCGTTCCTGCTTGAGGCTGCCAAAGAAACTTTCCGCAACCGCATTATCCCAACAATTTCCCAGACGACTCATGCTGCCAATAAAACCGTATGCTTTCAGTAGATTGCG
>NZ_QRCA01000068.1:0-1750 GCF_009833115.1 Nitrosomonas sp. GH22 | reverse complement strand
GTGTCTCGTCGGCTCGGACACCGGTCTCGCAAGCCGGTATCAGTCTCGTGTTTGCGCACCCATTCAAGCAATGTGTGGGCTGAACAGCCGATCTTCGGCGCAATGGATTCAATCGTCGACCACAGCGAGGGATACTCACTGCGGTGTTCCTGCACCAGACGGACTGCGCGCGCTCTTACTTCGGGGGAATATTTATTTGATTTGTTCATGGCTCCATCTTCTCAGATATTGAAGCCTCCTCAAAACCCGGGGCGGTTCAACTAATAGTATTCGTTGAAGGCAAAGATGACAAAGAGTATCTCAAAAAGCTTAATTCTAAGATTAAACAGGTTACCAATCCAATTGGATGTGTAACAAAAGTAGTTTTTTTCCCGCTGAGAGGAAAAGACAACATCCTCCAAAAGATTGAATATAATAAAAGAACTCTAAATTCAATTCTGAAAGGTAAATCATGGCATGTCTTATTTGATCGTGATTTTTCAACAAATGACATTGATAACAAGCTTAGACAGAAAATGCAGTCGAAAGGGTACACTCCATACAGTCACACAGGCTACTGCATAGAATCAGTATTATTTTCAGATATCAGTATATTAAAAAGATATTTGTGTTCTCTTGTGCCAAACATTAACGAGCGCGACCTTTCAGAACACATTGATGCTTTGATAACCGAACTAAGTAAGAGTGCTAAAGATACTGACTCTCCGATCAACAAAGAAATCGAGATTAACTTTAAGGGGCAGAAAAAAAATAGGCCAGAATTCGAGACTCTTCAATTTATAGATGTTGTTAGATCATGGAGCGAAAACGGCGAGTTCAAACCTGAGCTAGTAATGTCAAAACCTTTGATTCAAAAATTCGTGACTGATTTAGAGAAACGAATTGATGTTTCTCTAATTTTACGAAACTCAAACGCAGCGGATGAAGTAGCATCAAAGTTATTAAATCAATATTTTGACTTTATTCAAACACTTGACGACTTGTTTCCTTCATTTCGTTACTTAATGGAGCAGCTTGAAGTATTATCTAAAAATCAAACCGGATCAACCCAGCAAAACATTATTTGATAGAAAATGATCGGTAGCTTTAAGCATAGATGGATAAAAAATTTATATTATCCGACCTGAACAGTTGAATTCCGGTTCAGCCTGGACACGCATTCTTGAGCAAATAAGACACTGATTCCACGGCAAACACATGGTCTCGGGAGCGGTTAGCTGGTTTCCGCGCTCAACGAAGAGGCGGACGCAACACCGGCATCTCGTTCCTAGTCGCCTCCATTTACGCGGCTAAACCGCGGGAAGAGCAGCTTTACGCCGTCTGGCCGCAGTTCTCCCTTGGGCGACACATGCCGGTACAACGTTTGCCTAGTCACGCCGAGTTCCTGGCACAAATCACTCACCTTCGTTTCTGGCTGACCCATTGCCGCCATAGCCCATCGGAGTTTGGGAGTAGTAACGTGGTCAAGTAAAATCGGACACCTCAGTTAAGCTGCTTTTATCGATTTTGCTGCTTCTGCTTCATATTGATTCGGACTTTTGTAATCCAGGTATGAATGCAGTCTTTGGTTATTATAAAACACGGCGATATACTGCAAAATATCCTGCTGTGCTGCATGGCGGGTTTGGTAATGCCGCCATTGGCAGCGTTCCTGCTTGAGGCTGCCAAAGAAACTTTCCGCAACCGCATTATCCCAACAATTTCCCAGACGACTCATGCTGCCAATAAAACCGTATGCTTTCAGTAGATT
>NZ_QRCA01000067.1:0-3786 GCF_009833115.1 Nitrosomonas sp. GH22 | reverse complement strand
TACTGAAAGCATACGGTTTTATTGGCAGCATGAGTCGTCTGGGAAATTGTTGGGATAATGCGGTTGCGGAAAGTTTCTTTGGCAGCCTCAAGCAGGAACGCTGCCAATGGCGGCATTACCAAACCCGCCATGCAGCACAGCAGGATATTTTGCAGTATATCGCCGTGTTTTATAATAACCAAAGACTGCATTCATACCTGGATTACAAAAGTCCGAATCAATATGAAGCAGAAGCAGCAAAATCGATAAAAGCAGCTTAACTGAGGTGTCCGATTTTACTTGACCACGTTAAGTCCCTAAATGTTGGTTGGCAAGTATTGGGTGGCAGCATGCCTAATACACCAATGAGGTTGCCATCAATAAAAGCGCCGTACAGATCACCTTTACGCTTTACATAGGCCAGCAGGGCGGGAAACATACGCCTGAGTCGACGTTGACGTAAGTCTGGGTTGGCACCGAACACCTTGATGTGCAAAGGGTTTTCATTCATCGCAGCTGCACAGATGGCAGCTGCTGTTGTCATGTCATTTACGCTCAGTGGTAGAATGTTACAGTTGTGTTTGTGCATGGTAGGGGTTCCCCATAAGCTGCAAGGTTTTCACGTCGTCAAGGGTCAGCCCAATAAGCCCAATATTTGCTTGTGTTAGTTAATGGGTTGTATGACTGCTAAGCAAGGTTTCGCATTCCCTTTAGTAGCGCTGTAACATTAGTCAAATGCAAAGAGGCTGGTTGCCTTGCGGCATATTAATTTTAAAGGCATAGGGTTTACATAGAGTTTACTTGGTGAGCTCCATGCTTTTTTATTGAGCGTTGAGCTTGTTTTTAAGGTGTTGTTTTTGTGACTTTTTTACAGATTTTGTTATTTATCCCAGCTTGTTTTGCGTTAAATTTGTCGTCCGCCTCAAATAACTTGATGGCTTGGCCAATGGCAAATATTATGGCGTGTGTACGGCTTGCTATGCAGGGGCTAGCCGTTTGCTTGCCTTTGCTGGAATGATCACTTTAGCTGCTTTAGGCTTAGTCTCAATTTTATATACTTCAGAGCATTTGTTTTCCTCCATAAAGTTAGCAGTATCCCTATCAATTGATTTTTACGGCAAAGTAACCGGGAAAGCAGTTGCCGGCGCCTCTGGCTCTGAGAAAATACCCACTTGCGCGATGCCATCACTTCCTAGAGTTCCCCGGTACATCCCCTGGCCCACGCATGAGGAACCCTTATGATAAAGCGACTGACCCAAGGAACACCCCCTATCATTGCGACTCTTGACGATCTCGCAAAATTGGCAAATTATTCGTTCATGGATTCTCTCAACTGCGACCCTGACGCGGAAGTAAACGGACGCAACCACACGCCGCGGCAAGTCTTTACGGGTCACTATGTTCCCGTCAACCCCACGCCAATTGAAGACCCCGAGTACGTGGCGCACAGTAAAAACTTTTTTCGCGAACTGGGCTTTGCCGACAGCATGGCGACGTCGGCCGACTTCGTCCGCGTGTTCTCCGGCGACCTTGCCCATGTTCCGGAGCCGATGCGCAAGGTCGGTTGGGCGTGTGGCTATGCACTTTCCATCTTCGGCACCGAATACTACCAGCAATGCCCGTTCCAAACCGGCAATGGATATGGCGACGGGCGCGCAATTTCAGTGCTTGAAGCCGTCATCAATGGTCAACGCTGGGAAATGCAGCTAAAAGGCGGTGGCCGGACACCCTACTGCCGGGGCGCCGACGGACGGGCCGTTCTGCGGTCGAGTGTCCGGGAGTTTCTGGCACAGGAGCATATGCATGCGCTTGGGGTGCCAACGTCTCGATCTTTGAGTTTGTACGTTTCAAAAACGGAGAAGGTCCGCCGGCCATGGTACTCAGAGGGTTCACACTCGCAGGATCCGGACATGCTTGTATCGGAAGCGGTTGCCATCTCGACACGCGTCGCATCTTCGTTCATTCGGGTTGGTCAACTCGAGCTCTTCGGTCGCCGTGCCCGTAAGATGGAACACCCACGAGCGATGGAAGAGCTCGAAAAGATTGTGTTGTATTTGATCGATCGTGAGTACGATGACGTCATCGACCAGAAGCTGGCGACCACCGAAAAAGTGGTGTTGCTTGTCCGTGAATTTCTCAAGCGACTCACGTCGCTTGTGGCGAACTGGATCCGCGTCGGCTACTGCCAAGGTAACTTCAACAGTGACAACTGTGCAGCTGGCGGCTTCACACTCGACTACGGCCCATTCGGATTCTGCGATGTGTTCAATCCACATTACCAGCCTTGGACGGGTGGCGGGCGTCATTACTCGTTCCTGAACCAACCCGTGGCAGCAGAACGCAACTTCCACATGTTTTGTTCGGCATTGCGGCCGTTGCTGATGGTGCATCAAGACTGTCTGGCGCAGCTCGACGAGATTCAAAGTGATTTTCCAAAGGTGATGCAAGCGCAAATGGAGAAGATGTGGGCTGCCAAGCTTGGGCTTGGCACTTTTCATGCGACGTTGTTCAGCGAGCTGGTAACGTTGATGGTGCAAACATCGGTTGATTACACCATGTTCTTCCGTGAGCTCTCGATGGTGCCCGACGATATTGGCTTACTCAAAAAAAGCTTCTACAAGAACTCGACGTATCATGCAGACTCGGAAGGGATGGACAAACGATGGTCAGCGTGGCTCACAAAATGGAAGTCGCTCACTCAATCTTGCTCTCGTGAGGAACTTTCTCGCCAGATGAAACGCGTCAACCCAAAATACAGTTTGCGGGAATGGTTCGTGGTGCCTGCGTATCAGCAAGCGGCTACAGGAGACTACTCTTTAATTCAAGAGCTGCAGGAGGTCATGACACAACCATACGCCGAGCAATCGAAGGAGGTGGATGAGAAATACTATAGGCTGAAGCCACTGGAGTTGTTTGGCGTCGGCGGGTCGTCGCATTTAAGCTGTTCATCGTGACTTTTCAAAAATCGATTGGAGCTATGGGCGTGGCCACACCAATGTTGGAAGCGCTGCTGGGACGAGAGGACAGCACTGCAAGGCATAAGCCCGGGCAAGAACTCCTCGTCATCAAAGGTGTAGCTTTGCTGCTTTACCGTCTCAATTTCCGGTTCCAGTGTCTGATGATCGGTGAGGGTGTGTTTTATGAATTGCTGCAGCATTCAGCGCAGGATCGGTTTGGGTATACCCGTTCGAATCAACTTGATCCCGTGCCCACTCCTCGGTTCTCTTCATCACTGGGCTGACCGTTACCCTTGGGTATCTTTTCTTCGTACTATCCTTCTTGATTTCTTCATTACCTGCCCGGGAGCTACCTCATAGCTGAGCTTATCCTTTTCAATAAGCCGTTTCATGTACTCAGTCAGTTTACAGACAAACGCACGGCGGCCAGGCCAGAATGCCGATCTACCCTTGCAGACTGGATCGAAATTCCTGGCGTCTACCCGGCCGGGCGACTGGATTACGATTCCGAGGGCCTCCTGCTACTGACCGATGATGGTTTCTTGCAGCATCGCATTGATATGGTCTAATAGACCCGGACACTCCAGTTAAGAGAAAATAGTCTTAATTGGAGGATGAAATGGAGCCTAGGAAACACTATACAAAGGAATTCAAGCTGGATGCAATCAGCTTGGTACTGGATCAGGGATTAACGATAGCAGAAGCTGCCAGAAGCCTGGAAATCAGGGCTAACATGCTTGGGCGATGGATCAGGGAGAGCCAGGCGGATACTAATGGTCAGGCATTCCGCGGTAATGGGAAACTGACACCGGAGCAGGAAGAAATCCGGCGGCTTAAACTAGAAAACAAG
>NZ_QRCA01000066.1:0-3603 GCF_009833115.1 Nitrosomonas sp. GH22 | reverse complement strand
AGGGCTTACGTTTGATCATCTCAATAGAGTAACTAACTCTTGGACAAAGTGCTTAACACATTCTAATTCAGGCCATGAACTTGACCGGACGGCCAACCTGGATATCGCTTACGAAAATCACTCCGGAATGAGCCTCGAAAAACGGCTGAAAGCCTTCGAGCAATGCATCGACAAGATTCGGTGACACCGCGACGATGATCATGATCAGCGCATCGTCCTCGTTGAACATCAAGTGTCCTCCGTAAAAACCTTGGCTACCCTTGCCCGAAAGATTGCCAACAATGGTGTAACCTTTTACGTCAGCGCGATCAAGCAAGCTGGTAGCGAATTCGCGATGCTCGCCTGCGAGGATGATTTCTAGTTTTTTCAGGGGAGAGAGTTTGAACGTGCTCATGCTGTGACGACCTCCTCGGTGTATGTCGATTGGGATGCGGATACGAAATGTACTTGCCACTCGCCATCGTCGAAAACATAGGCCTGCATATCCTGCGTCGGATCGAGGATAATGGTACGGACCCATTGCCCCTGCACCAGACTCTTGACCTTGGCTACGGCCTCGATGGCGCGGCGCGCGAAGTCCAGCGGCGCTTCAATCATCACGATCAGGCGCAGGGGCTCGTGATAAGGCTGACCATGGCGCATCACAGTCTGCGCCGGCAGCCCGGTGCGCAGATCGGACAGATTGCCGGTCATCACGCCAAAGCGCCCGGCAACGTTGTGATAAACCTTGCTGCCGCTGCCAAAATGAGTGTTGTCGACGGTGGAGAAGTAGTGCTCCATATTGATCCACTGCCCCACTACCACCGGGCCGGCAAGAATATTTTCCAGCAGGCGTCCCTTGGGATCGAGCTGCCAGTCATAGGATTGCAGAAAGGAACGTCCATGCAAATTGGCCTTCTGCGTTAAACCGCGTCGTCCCACGACGAAATACAGATTGCCCGACAATCCCCACTCAGGTCGCACCTGCGACCAGTCGTGCGACATGACACGTACTATGCGATGAGCCTGAGCCGGTTTCAAGGTTTTTGCTTGCGGCAGCAGCGTCGGAACGCGTTCGGCTGCAGAAAGCCGCGACGCTGCATACAGACCGTTCCGCAAACGCTCCAGATACACCAGTAACCGCGGCGGCAAAAGCTCCAGATTGTATAACTCAACGGTATCGGTGGTAGTCGTGTGCAGCCCGGGAACGAACCAGGTGTCGGCGGGAATATCTACCCCAATGGTCCGAAGTTTCGCCCGTACTTCGGCTTTATTGGCCATTTGCGCCAGCACCCTGGCGCTGACCAGCCCGTTGCTGCCGCCGCAGGCGCCGCAATCGAGCGCCGATTCGTAGGGATTGTTTTCCGAATGGCTGCCGTGTCCGATGAGCAACACGAAACGCGAGAAATTGCGGGTCAGGCCAATCGAAGTCAGCGCAGTCCAGACATAGTTGACCTGCTCGTCGAGCGAAAAACCAATCCGCCCCAAACGCAGCATCTGGTAATTCGCATATGACGAATTGACACGGTAAACCTCGCGCACTTGCTCGATGAATCGCGCTTCGCGTTCCAAGGAAAGACCAAACTCGCGCACCAGTATCGTGGTGCCGCTGCAATGGCCCAGCGCCGTTTCGCGCAGCTCGCGAATCATGTCGTCGTTGACGCGCTCCCGCTCGATGCCCAGCTCAATACGCAAAGCATTGACGATCATCGCTCTCTGCAGAGCACGCACAATGGAGTCCGCTTGTTCGCGGCTGAGCTTGTCCAGCAGCAAATGGGTGAACGGATGCGGTGCATCCAGCCGGCTGCGCCAACGGTGATAGGCCAACGGCGCCATGGTCTTGCCAATCAAATCGAAGCCGAACAGCGCGCCAATGGCCTCAACCGTGACAAAGGGAGAGATCACCGAACTCTTCAGATCGTGCAGCACATGGCCAAGGGTCGAGACAAAATCCTCTTCGTCGAAGTCGATTGCAGCGGAAATCTCGAGCACGAGATTTTTTGGCGTGACTATCGCCGGACACAAATGGGTTTCACTTCCTTTGCCGTAACCCAAAAAGCCCACGGGAACGCCAAAGAACCCAGCAATGCCGAACGTCAGGAAATCTCCGACGTTCTCCAGATTGCGCCGCAGTCGCTCAGAACGCACATCAATGCAAAACAGCGCCTGTGCAAAAGCGCGCTTCGGCACCGCCGGCTCGTCCGGGGTCACGATCTGGCTCAGCAGATGGTCGATGGCGCGCGCTTCAAGTGCACGCAGCCACATCGACCCTTCCTGCACGGCAAAGCGCTGCAGCACCTCAAGGACTTCGGCGGCGCCCTGCGCTCCGAGCGCGGCCAGCGTCTGCACCGGTGTTCCAGCCTCCATCGCGATTTTTTGCAGTATCTGGCCCTGCCGCTGCGCATGTACGCGTCGCCATTCTTTCGCGTAGTCCTCGGCCAGTCGAGCTATGCGATTCCCGCTGGATCGCTCCAGCGCATCATCGATACGTTGGGCCCACCCAGGTAAAAGCTCTCCTGCGTGCAACGCGTAGCGCAATAGGGCACAGTCGCGCTGCTCGCGCAAAAAGGCGTCGAACGCAGGTCGGTTCGCGGGTGTTTTGCGATGCCGCGCGCTTTCCTCGATCAGCGCCAGCGCGAATACCAAGCGCACGGCAAGGAAATCGACCAGATCGGCCGGGTGCTTGCGTCCCCAATGATAATGCTCGGCTCCCGAGCGCCAGCGGATAAAGCCGGCCCAACCATGCAGCCGTAACAGTTCGCGCGAAAAATACGCTTGCCAATGCTCTTCGGCAATGCCTAACGATTGCATGACGTGAACAATCGCGGCATCTGCACGTGGCGCCTGATCGAGGATACGCTTGATCGCCAACCCGCGCAAAAACATGCGGCCGTTGCGCCGAGCAACATCAGCCCAGGCAGCGTAAAAACCCTGCTTCCGACCGGGCATGCGCCACGATGACTGATCTTCGTCGAAAAAATCCAAACAGCTTTTGACCACCAGCTCGTCAAGCTCAGCAGCAAGATTGGTTCCCCACAGCGAATCGATACACTCGGTCAGCGGCCGCCAAGGAGGCAGATCGGCAAGCATCGCAGCATCCAGACCGGCTGCGATGGCGCCGTCATTTGGGATAGCCTGGCCAGCCAGCACTGCAGCGACGTCTTCGGCTGAGGCATGCGGCACATAGGGCGAGGCGTCGGTCGGCGCTTTGCGCACCGCGCTCAGCCAGCGCTGCCAGTCGATGCCATCGATACTGGGTGCGGTCTGCGCGAACTGCGCGGTAATCGCGTCGAGCATGCGCACATCGCCCTTGCCTTCGCGCAGATAATGCTGATAGGTAGTGCGTGGAAGGTACACGCGGGCATGGAAAAGCCCGCGCGCAGCCTGAACCGCCTCTGTGAACGGCAAGCCTTCCAGCCCATGCAGGGGATTGTTGTGAATAAATGTGCGCATCGGCCAGAACAACGGTACAGGCTCGGCAGCCACATAGACCGTGGCATGCACGCGCAAGATCTTGCCTAAGTTCAATGCATCAACTATGTCATGCTCCAAAGAGAAGCGGCCACAATCACGGCCACGGCCAGCAACGCGGCCAGAACAGTCCAGAATACCGGGATGTCGTGC
>NZ_QRCA01000065.1:0-1480 GCF_009833115.1 Nitrosomonas sp. GH22 | reverse complement strand
GACTGTCGCGGTTCAGATCGCCAAGCGCAGTGAGTTGCATACCTTCGCCGTTATCCCCAAGCGTTGGGTGGTGGAACGCAGCTTTGCCTGGTTGGAGAAGAATCGACGGCTGTGGAAGAACTGTGAGCGCTTACCCAACACCAGCTTGCAGTTTATTCACCTGGCCTTCCTGGCCGTTCTACTCAAAAGACTTTGAACAGACTCTGAGCGATTCCAAGTTACTAAAAGCAACAGAACCAACTAATAATTGAAAGTGGGGTAGATTAAGATGGGGTTACTACAGAATAAGTCATTCTTATTTCGAGCTATCCCCACCGAAGAAAAACCAGTGAGGACAGCGTAAAAGCTTACAGCATAGTAGCAAATAGCAGCTGTGCTGCTTTCAGAAAGTTAGTTCACAACAGGCGTGAGATGCACAGCTAGTGCGACTAATCCAGCTAATAGTACCAATAAAAATACACTGGCAAATATCATGTTCTTGGTGGTGTCAGTATCGCTGCCTTTTTCCACTGTACTCATTTTTCGTAACCCCTTTATTGTATGAATTAGAAACGAAACAATGATGAACTAAATTTACATCCTCTTTGTTGATTCAAATCAACAAAGAGGATGTAATCAACCAAAAATATTGTAGTGGTCTAATTTGTCCGGACACATCGATAGGTGGAGAATCCACCACCCGATGAGTTTTAAATGAAAAGGAAATGCAAGCAATTTGATACCAGCTTCAAACTAGAAATCGTACATATGATTAAGAAACAGGGGCTGAGCATATTCCACGTCAGTGAAAGCATGAGCATCGGCCAGAGCACCATCCGTCGCAGGGTGACTCAATATGAATCAGAACAAAGTGAGAATTCTGGCATCGGCAATCCGCTCACTGCCGAACAACAACTTATCCGCTAGCTTGAGCAGTAAAACCGGCAATTGAAGATGGATGTCGATATCTTAAGAAAGGCGTCAGCCTTCTTTGCTGGGCAACTGAAATGTGAACCGCCCCGGGTTTTGAGGAGGCTCCACTATCTGAGAAGATGGAGCCATGAACAAATCAAATAAATATTCCCCCGAAGTAAGAGCGCGCGCAGTCCGTCTGGTGCAGGAACACCGCAGTGAGTATCCCTCGCTGTGGTCGACGATTGAATCCATTGCGCCGAAGATCGGCTGTTCAGCCCACACATTGCTTGAATGGGTGCGCAAACACGAGACTGATACCGGCTTGCGAGACGGTGTGACCAGTGAAGAGCGCGACCGCATCAAAGCCCTGGAACGCGAAGTAAAGGAATTGCGCAAGGCGAATGAGATTCTGAAGCTGGCCAGTGCTTTTTTCGCTCAGGCGGAGCTCGACCGCAAACTCAAATCCTGAGATCGTTCATCGACCAGTACCGCGACGCCCATGGGGTCGAGCCGATCTGCAAGGTTTTGCAGGTCGCCCCATCAGGGTATCGGCGATATTCCGCGCAACAGCGTAATCCGGCTTTGC
>NZ_QRCA01000064.1:0-2377 GCF_009833115.1 Nitrosomonas sp. GH22 | reverse complement strand
CTGCAATTATGAGGATTTTTTTTTGTTATGAAAGGAATATGACATACAGATTCCAGCCAATAGAGGATCTGGGTTGTATTTGTACAAAGCACAACATATGGTACTATTGACCACCCTTGACCACTAGATACAAGGGATTGCCCGGTAGTGACGCCAATCACCAACCGGGCAGGCTGAATGAAGCAATCAGCGAGTTATACACTTGGTTGCTTTGATCTGCCCAACGGCAGAAACAATACACTAACAATACTTTAGCAAACTATGGGTAATCATAGCACATAAAGTATATAAAAGTTAAGGGAATATTGCTTCTGCTCTCTAGTGATTCTTTAATCATTGCGGAGCATTTCTAATGACAAGCAACAAAACAACCAATCTTCCTGAAACCATCCCATTGACCGGCAAATCCCGCTGGTCACAGCTCAAACCATTCATTCCAGTTTCCAAGGAGAAGTTTCGCCAGCTATCCGTCGCAGGGCTTGCGCCGAAGCGGTGCAAGCTTGGTGAGCGTATAACGATGTACGACAATGCAGAAGTGCATCGCTGGTTAGCGGATCCGGCAGGTTATCGAGCTGAGCAAAGCAGCTAAATCCTTTTCAAAAAACAGGCAAAAAAAAAGCCCGGTTAGCGGCCGGGCGTTTACTTCTTTTCTTGAAAGGATAGGGCTGAATGAATTATACCGGACTAGATTCAATACATGAAATTTTAAGATTCATTCCCAGCGGCGATAATGCTCTCCGGCATCGTGTTGCTGCTGCATTGAAAAACGAGCTAGGGGAAGCTGGTCATTCCTTGTGGAATGAATGGCGGGATGGCCGCGGTGACGATGAAGCTAAAGACGTATGGCGATCCATAAAGCCGTACCGTACTGGCGGAATCACCATCAAAACGTTGTTCTATCTGGCACAACAAAATGGCTGGAGACCTTCAAACACTCACAAGGAAATAGATTTATCCTCCTTGAGATCACAGGTTAGGCTGGAAGCAGAAGCTGAACGCGACCGATTGCAGGTTGAGCGGTGGCAACAACAAAAAGCCAGGTTAATTGACTTGTGGGAAAAAACAGAACCAATCACAAGCAACAACCCTGCTGGGGTATACCTGTTAAATCGCGGTTTAAACGTGCCAAATAACGCAATGGCACTGCGATATACGCCTGATCTAAGTTACGTTGATAGCAAAGGCGATTGTTGGGGTTTATTTCACGCCATGCTCGCTGCTGTTACCAGCCCAAGCGGTGACATCGTCGCTTTGCACAGAACCTATTTAACACATGACGGCGAAAAGGCACCCCTCCCTAATCCCAAAAAGCTGACATCGACTGCCGGATCATTACAAGGCGCTGCAATCAGACTGACACCCCCTTCCTTGAGAAAAGGGAGGTTATCGCTTGGGGTGGCAGAAGGCATTGAAACTGCACTGGCGGCTTCAATCTTAAGCGAGGTGCCAGTATGGTCATGTATTTCTGCAAACGGCCTGAAATCATTTGTTTTACCTGCTGGCGTGCAAAACCTTTATATCTTTGGAGATCGCGACCAAAACGAGACCGGGCAGAAGGCAGCTTCAATCCTTTCAGAGCGCGTGGCCGGGGAGGTTACAGTAAGAGTTTTAATCCCGGAGACGGTAGGCGACTGGAATGATGATCTTCTCTCAAGGAGGGCACGATGAGCGATCCCGTGTTGTGCGTTGATAATTTTCCTCCGGTTGATAACTGGCCTGATCCGCAACCATTAACCGCAAAGATCGAACCCGAAGCATACCCACTGGACGCATTGCCGGATACGATCCGTGAAGCAGTGAAAGAGGTAGCGGGTTTTGTTAAAGCCCCTGTGCCGCTGGTGGCATCATCAGCACTGGCTGCGCTGTCGTTGGCCTGCCAGGCACACATTGACGTTAAACGAGCAGAGAAGTTGCATGGCCCTGTTGGTTTATTCCTACTGACTATCGCTGATTCCGGGGAGCGAAAATCAACCTGTGATAGCTTCTTTACCAAAGTCATTCGCGACTATGAGGCAGAACAGGCAGAGGCCAGCAAACCGGTGATTGAGAAATATAATGCGGACATTTCGGCATGGGAAGCGAAACGCGAGGGGATTCTATCGGCGATAAAAAGCGCCGGGGCGAAAGGCAGTCCGACTGACGAGTTGCAAAATGATCTGACGCAATTGCAACAGGACAAGCCAGAGCCGCCAAGAGTTCCACGGCTAATATACGCGGACGCAACGCCCGAAGCCCTCACGTATGGATTGGCGAAGCGTTGGCCTTCCAGCGGCGTGGTATCGGCTGAAGCGGGCATTGTGTTTGGTTCGCATGGCATGGGCAAGGATAGTGTTATGCGCAATCTAGCGATGCTTAACCAGTTATGGGACGGCGCTAG
>NZ_QRCA01000063.1:0-7660 GCF_009833115.1 Nitrosomonas sp. GH22 | reverse complement strand
TGATGTTCAACGAGGACGATGCGCTGATCATGATCATCGTCGCGGTGTCACCGAATCTTGTCGATGCATTGCTCGAAGGCTTTCAGCCGTTTTTCGAGGCTCATTCCGGAGTGATTTTCGTAAGCGATATCCAGGTTGGCCGTCCGGTCAAGTTCATGGCCTGAATTAGGTGGTAGCAGGATCCTGGAGCGAAGCCAGATGTCTTGCCTCTCGAATCAGAAAGTCAAGAAAGGCTTGCGCTACGGTCGACAGCCGCTTGCCTTTGCGATGCACGATGAACCACTGCCGCATAATCGGAAAGCGTTCGACGTTGAGCATGGCCAGTCGCTGCATCGCCAGTTCGAGTTCGAGTGTATGCAAGGATAGGATGCCCAGGCCTAATTCGGCTTGCACCGCCTGCTTGATCGCCTCGTTGCTACTCATTTCCATTACCGAATGAAACTCTACTCCGTACCGGGAGAAATGCCGCTCAGCCGCTTTGCGCGTTCCTGAGCCAGGCTCGCGGGTGATGAAGGTTTCGCGCTCCAGGTGTTTGAGTGCGACCCGACTCTTGGCAGCTAGCGGATGGGTCGGTGCGGCAATTATGACCAGTGGATTGTCAAGAAAGGCTTGAGCGACTAATTCTGAGTTCTTCGGTGGCTGTCCCATGATCGCCAGATCCATGTTCGACGTGGTCAGCATGTCCAGAATCTGTTCCTGGTTCGACACTCGCAGTCGCACCTGCACTTTAGCGTGCTGTCTGCAGAATGCGGCAATCAACTTGGGCGCGAAGTAATTCGCGGTACTCGCCACCACTAGATCCAATTCGCCTCGGCGCAGGCCACTGAATTCTTCCATTGCGGCGCTGAGGTCCTGCATTTTCGCCGCAATGATAATCGCGTGGCGGTGCAGCTCGCGTCCGGCGTCGGTGGGTTGGATTTGTTTGCCGACCTGGTCGAACAAGGGTACACCGACTTGCTCTTCGAGCTGCCGCATCTGCATTGATACGGCAGGTTGCGTCAGATGTAGCACGTCAGCCGCGCGCGTGAAGCTCTGGCGACGCATGACAGCGTCGAAAATTTGTAGTTGGCGAAAAGTCAGATACATAATTTTCACATAAGTTTATCTAATGCATTCTATCAGAAGATTGAGTTGTATTTTATGATTACATTCGATACTATGTTTGCAAGCAAATCGATGAATCCATCCCTAAGACCAGGATTGATGCCTTGGTCGATTGTGCTGAACAAATTTTCCTTCGTCGTTTAGTTCTCGCGAGCAGCGAGCTTTAAGGAGTCGTCAAAACATGGCAATCAAAACCTATCAGGCCGGTGTCAAGGAGTACCGACAAACTTACTGGCAACCGGATTACGTGCCGCTAGACACTGACATTCTAGCGTGTTTTAAAATTACCCCACAGTCTGGCGTCGATCGCGAGGAGGCGGCGGCGGCGGTAGCCGCAGAGTCGTCCTGCGGTACTTGGACCACAGTGTGGACCGACCTGCTGACCGATCTCGATTACTACAAGGGTCGCGCCTATCGCATCGAGGATGTTCCCGGTGACGATGCTCGCTTCTATGCTTTCGTCGCGTACCCCATCGACTTGTTCGAAGAGGGTTCTGTGGTCAACGTGTTCACCTCTCTGGTGGGCAATGTATTCGGTTTCAAGGCGATTCGCGCCTTGCGTCTGGAAGACGTGCGTTTCCCGATCGCATACGTGAAGACCTGCGGCGGCCCTCCGAGCGGCATCCAGGTGGAGCGTGACAAGATGAACAAGTATGGTCGGCCGCTGCTGGGCTGCACCATCAAACCTAAGCTGGGCCTGTCGGCCAAGAACTACGGTCGTGCGGTGTATGAGTGTTTGCGCGGCAGCTTGGACTTCACCAAAGACGACGAGAACATTAATTCTCAGCCGTTCATGCGCTGGCGCGATCGTTTCGAGTTCGTGCAGGAGGCCACTCTGAAGGCTGAGGCCGAGACCGGCGAGCGTAAGGGTCACTATCTGAACGTCACCGCGCCAACGCCTGAAGAAATGTACAAGCGCGCAGAATTCGCCAAAGAGATCGGTGCGCCGATCATCATGCACGATTACCTCGCCGGTGGCCTTTGCGCTAACGCAGGTCTGGCGAACTGGTGCCGTAACAACGGGATGTTGCTGCACGTTCACCGCGCCATGCACGCCGTGCTCGACCGCAACCCGCATCACGGTATCCACTTCCGCGTGCTAACCAAGATTCTGCGCCTGTCCGGCGGAGATCACTTGCATACCGGTACCGTGGTGGGCAAGCTGGAAGGTGATCGCGCCTCCACTCTTGGTTGGATCGATCTGCTGCGCGAATCCTTCGTACCGGAAGACCGTTCGCGCGGTATCTTCTTTGATCAGGATTGGGGTTCGATGCCCGGCGCTTTCGCCGTCGCGTCCGGCGGTATCCACGTGTGGCACATGCCTGCGCTGGTTGCCATTTTCGGTGACGATTCGGTGTTGCAGTTCGGCGGCGGCACGCTCGGTCATCCTTGGGGCAACGCTGCAGGTGCACACGCTAACCGCGTTGCGCTCGAAGCCTGCGTACAGGCGCGTAATGAAGGCCGTCAGATCGAGAAAGAAGGTCGCGAGATCCTTACCGCCGCGGCTCAGCATTCGCCCGAACTGAAGATCGCCATGGAAACGTGGAAAGAGATCAAGTTCGAGTTTGACACGGTTGACAAGCTCGACATTGCCCACAAGTAATGTTTCAAACCAAATTCGATCGATCTGCGTTCCAGTGAGACTGCGGCGATCGGATTCGATTCCTAATTTTGAAAGGATATAGCTATGGCCATTCAAGCCTATCACTTAACAAAAAAATACGAAACCTTTTCGTATCTTCCCCAGATGACGCCCGAGCAGGTGCGCCGTCAGATCGCCTATGCCCTTGCTCAAGGCTGGAATCCTGCGGTTGAGCACGCTGTCAAAGGAACGTCTGCCAAGGAGAGTTTTTGGCATATGTGGAAGCTGCCGATGTTCGGCGAGCAATCGGTCGATGCTGTGCTGGCCGAGATTGAGGCCTGCCATCGCGAATTTCCTGATCAAATGGTACGTTTCATCGCTTATGATAACTACTCGCAAAGTCAGGGCGTGGCTTTTGTTGTTTACCGCTAAAACGAGCGGATCCATCCCAGGGGCGGGTTCTGGTTGCATGAAATCAAACTACTCAGTGCGACCAGCGGCCGCCTAAAATGAACTCAAGTGCTGAGGTTCTTATGACAATCGCTGAATCAAGTTATGCCAATGCGAACATGTCCGGGCGCGCACTGGCGCTCCAGCGTCGCCAGGCGATGGCCCGTCAAGGCAAAACCGCCATTACCAAAACGTCTGTGCTGCGCAGCAGGGCAGACGTCGCCATGAATGCAGATAAGGTTGCTACTGCCTGGCACGGTTCGCAGGCTCCTGTTGCTGCGGCAGTATCGGCTGCGCAGGTCTTGACGCGCACTGAGCCTTTGTCGGCAGCAGTCGTATCGGCTGCGCGAGCGCGGCGACAAGCGCTTGCCAGCGTTGGCAAGGCAGCGTTGCAAACTGCTTCAAAAAATTATACTCGTCCGAGTGCACATTTGCGTCCAGCTGTACAGCCGTTTGCCACAATCAGGTGCGATTGCGATGCGCAGTGCGAATGCCAGACTCGGCACAGGGCAGTCGCCGAAATGCCGGTGGCCGGGGTTGCGGTGCAAGAAAGCGTTCAGCGTGCGACAATCGTCGCCGAGCAGGCGACCGGGCGCGCGCTGGCCAAGATGCGTCGCGCAGCGTTGACACAAGATGGCAAAGCCGGGCTCAAGCGGGTTGCCCAGGCGACCAAGATTGCTGCTGCGATGCCGGGGCAGGATTGGCAAGCTGCGATGGTCAAAGGCGCTACCGGAAGACAGATCGCGGAGCAGCATCGTCGCGTGCAGTCACTCGCGGGGCGCGCCGGTCTGTCGAACAGCGCTGCTTCTGCTTCCAGGCCAAGCGGACGGGTCAAGACGCGCGATGCCAAGCAAGTGCCGATGAAGGTCGAGGAAGGGCATACTTTGTCCGGTCAAGCCGTGACTGGTACCATGGTCGAGCGCAGCATCAAAGTCACCGGCAACGAATCGGGATCCTGCCGCAGTATCACCGGCACCGAATATATTGGCGCGGAACAGTTTCAAACTATCTGCGGTGTACGCGCCGAACCAGGCGTGTCCAAGGTTGAGATGAGCCACACCTTGCGCGAGCAAAAGATCACAGGCATAGCGCTCGGTCGCTCGACCAAGGCCACGGGTGACGAAGCGGGTGTTTGTCATCCCGTGACCGGCACCGAATATCTGTCCGCCGAGCGCTTCCAGCAGTTTTGCGGCACACGCCCGGCGCCCTCGCCGGAGAAAGTCGCACTGGCTTTCACCAACAAGGACATGGCCGTGTCTGGCTCCCTGGTCGATCGGCCGCGCAAAATCACCGGCGCAGAGTACGGTGCTGATCGATCGATCACCGGTACCTGCTACGGCCGTCCGCCAGAAAACGACAATGCACCGGACAAGGTTGCAATTACGCACACCGGTTCGGGCAAGACTATCACGGGCACCCTGGTAGGCCGTAGCGAACACCTCACTGGCGACGAAGCCGGTAGCTGCCGTGCGATCACAGGCACCGAATATCTCTCCGCCGAACAGTTTCGCGACTTGTGCCATACCAATGCGCCGGCAGCGCCGCGCAAGGTCAGCGTGATGTCAACACGCGGTGCGCAAGCCATCTCGGGTGCTGCCGTCGACCGTTCGTCCAAGGTAACCGGCAACGAGACAGGTTCCTGCCGAGCGATCACCGGAAGCCAGTATTACACTACGGCCGATTTTGCGGGGCTTTGCGATGCGTCCGGGCCGAACAAAGTCAATACGATGCATACCCTCGCTGGTCATACCATTACTGGTTCGGAGGTTGCTCCCGGCCCAAAGTTGACGGGTGACGAATCTTACGGGTGCAAATCCGTCACCGGCACCGACTATATCGGCACCCAACAACTTGCAGCTGTTTGCCCGCCAGGGCAATCATCTACAGTACAACCCGTGAATAAGGTCGTCTTCGACAGTACATTGCAAGGCCAACCAGTTTCCGGCAGCTATCCGGGCCGTGCTGCCAACGTCACCGGCAACGAAGCCGGCACCTGCGCCCCCATCAGCGGCGTACAGTATGCAGGAATGTCGCAAATTCAGGAATTTTGCCCGGCTCCGAGCCTCGATGCTCAGGCGGCGCGCGTACGCGACAGCGCCGTGATTCCAGCCAGCGTCGTGACCGGTGACCGTCCAGGTGCAGGCGGGTCGCGCATGACCGGCGATGAGCGCGGCGCTTGCGAGCCGATTTCGGGCACACCATATCTTGGGCTGGATAATATGCCTGACCAATGCGCAACTAGCAGTCGTTTCGTTGCGCGCGGACGCACTTTTGATGTCGCGCCACGGCCGCCTGCACCGAAGGATTTCAGCATTGTGCCGCCGTCGCGTCAGCGCCAGATCCAGAGTCCGGGGCGTGAGTGCCAGGGAGATAATCTCACCGGCAGTGTGCTGAGCAATTTACGCATAACCGGGACGATCAACAAGGCCGATGGTCTGATTACCGGAACGCCGGAGTTCCGGCATAGCGACACGTCTCGTAGCCAGGTGCAACTGGATGAAGTCGTCGCTGCTGCGCAGCGACTGAGCGGTGAAGGTAGTCAGCAGGGAGTGCGTATTTCGGGTGATGCTTGGAATGCAAACCCTCGAGTTACCGGTACCGAGGGCTCGTCCAGTCTGGTACGCAACCCTTCGATGCGCGGCCAACCGCGTGGCGTCGGTGTCAACGCAGTGAAATTCCGCGAGCTCGAGCGTCTTGAAGTGCCTGAATCGGTCATTACTGGTTCGTCCGGCAATACCGATAGAGGCGCAACCATTACCATTTCGGGCGGAGCGCGCGGCTGAGGATACGAAGATGAATACACGACAACGTATGCAGGCATTGCGACGCAGTAGCGTTGGGCCGATCGATGTGGCCAATGAGAGCGGTATCGCAGAGGTGCTCGAACATCCTGCTTGCGTGATCAGTAGCGGGCAGATCTGCGAACACTCGCTTGTCGACCGCGACCTTAATCGCCTATTGTTCGACTATGAGCGGACGGTACGCTCGCGCTTCACCCGTATCGTCGAGGTGCTCAAACGCATCTCCATGCATCAGCACGACGAGGATTTCACCGAGCGCGCGCAGCAGCTCGCCCACGAACAACTCGGTTTTGATCTGCCGTCGAAGATGTTTGAGGATGCTTGGGTGTGCGGGTTGGATTTATCGGCCCTGCATTCGCACTGCATATTCAGCGTCCTGAAGTCGTGCGTCGATAATGCGCGAACCGAGCAGGCTGGCTGGCGTCAGCGCATACCGCTCGATGAAAACTTCTTGCGATCCTGCGGTTATCACACAGTGGATATCAGCCCCTGTTCGGATGGTCGGTTGCAGGGTATGAGCCCTTATGTGTTGCGCATTTTACCTGGGCCTAATGTGCAGGTGAAGGCTTATGCGGGCGCGCTGTTCGACATTGAAGCCGATGTATGCGATTGGGCGCAGCGCGAAGTCGAGCGACTGTCAGGCGCGATGGTCGATGGCGAGCGTCTGGACTATCTCAAGATCGCCGTCTACCACTTCAGCAGCTCCTCGCATAACGGTGACGGTTGCGCCGCGCATGGCAGCAACGATCGCCAAGCCACCGAGGCGGCACTCGGCCGCCTGGATGAACTACGTGAGGCGATCGATCGCAGTTTCGGCATCGGCGCCGCGCCCGACGTGCTGTTGATCGGAGTCGATACCGATCTAGACGCTTTGCGCATTCATCTTCCCGATGCGTACGGCGACGTCAATTCGCATCGCTACATCGAAACCGTGAAGATCTACCGCGAGACGCTTGGGCTATCCGCCGAGGTGGCGCGCGCGCGCGTCGCCGAGATAATCGCCGACGTCGAGAATACCGGCGGTTGGGGCCAAGGCCAAGGGCGGATGAATGATGGCATGCGCCGTTTGGTGTCTGCGCTGGCCGAAGCTAATCTGTCGCAGATCGAATACGTCATCAAGCATCATACCGGTCGCTACGCGACTATCGGGCACGACGAGGAGTGCATCGTCGCTGGCGACGCGGTTCGGTCGTTAAAATTGCGCAACCTGTTTTATTTCGCCCATCTCGACACCATCGAGGAAGGGGCGCCCGATATGGATGTCGGGATCGATATCTTCGCCAAGCTCAATGTCGCACACGGTCTGCCGGTCCCAGTGCTGGTGCATTTCGAATATGATGCCCGGATTCCCGAATCGCGCGCGCGCGCGGTTGAGCGCGGTCGGCGGGTGCGTGATGCGATCGAGGCGCGCTATCCCGATCTGGTTGCCAAGGGTCTACTTAATTGCGCGATCGCGGTGAGTGAGCGCGCTGGCGACGAGCGCTGCGACTTTGTGGCTGACGAAGTTGCAGCGAACCATTGAGTATTGAGGACTAAAACGCTATGCGAATCATGCGAGTCGAAAAAACCCTGGTGTCGACCAACCGCATCGACGGCTTTGGACATCGCCCGTTGCTGGTCGTGCAGGACAAACCCGGCGGAACGCGCAGTGTAGCCGTCGATGCGGTGGGCTGCATCCCGGGAGACTGGGTAATCTGTGTCGGTTCTTCAGCAGCTAGAGATG
>NZ_QRCA01000062.1:0-4439 GCF_009833115.1 Nitrosomonas sp. GH22 | reverse complement strand
GAGATGTGTATAAGAGACAGGTGCTCACCCGCATTACCCGACATAAAGCAGTAACAGGGTAATGTGGTTGCTGGAACCGGATGAAGGTATATTTCACTTCATCTCTTTCGCAAAGAAGGCGCTCGCCTTCATCCAGGCGAGTACCATTTGCCACTTGTTCCTGCTCTCGTTTCCAGCGCCGTACCTGCGTTGGGTTGATATTAACCACCTCAGCTGCCTGGGATACGGTGTAACCTTGCTGCGTAACCAGTGCCACCGTTTCCTGCTTGAACTCAGATGAATATTTGCGTCGCGTTTCTTTAATAGCTGTCATAAACTACCTCCCTTTGCTGTTTTACAGGCTTAACAAAGTGTCCGGAAGTATTAGACCAGAACAATATCAATTTAAATGAGAACATATCAAACGATTTGGTGCTACGCTGCATTTTCACTGGTGCTGCTGAACGCGCCTCTGGCTGCACGCGCTGCCGAAACTGCACCCGCAAGTACTCGGCAAATCGCCGCTGACAACGCACTGGCCGGAACTGAATGGGAATTGACTGCGCCCGCTTACACCAGTTTGGAAAAGCGCCCAGTCTTGAAGTTCACCGACACGCGGTTAAACGCCTCAGTCGGGCTGAACTCTATCTTCGGCGGTTACGCGCTCAAAGGCAACACCATCAGCCTTCAACCGTTGGGTTCAACGCGCATGGCCGGTCCTGAATCGTTGATGAATGCGGAAGACCGTTACGGCAAAGCGTTGGGAAGCGTACGCAGCTTTGAACTTTCCGCCGACCGGCAGCAGCTCACGCTGCGCGGCGAGCAAACTCTGGTGTTTCGCATGACTTCCACTTCACCACAACCGCAGCAGTTTCTTTCGGCGCGCGACAGCGACCCCATCAAAATGGGCTGGATGCAGGGCTTTCCGCCTCCGCCCGACAAGCGGTTGAACTTCGCCGACGGCTCGTTCTTCCAATTCCCCGCGCTGCGCTGGAGCGTGGTGCATATGCGCGAGTTCATGCCGACCGTCAACGTTTCGCGCGGACTGCGAGTACTCGCGCCGTTGCCGCGTCGCCTCGATTCTCACATTGATTCGATTCGTTTTCGCCCCCTGAATGGTGCGCCGGAAATGACGTGGGAAGAATCGCTGTGGCACAACTACACCGACGGCATTTTGGTGTTGCATCGCGGTCGCATCGTCTATGAAAAGTACTTTGGCGCGCTTGCGCCCGACAAGCAGCACGCCGCGATGTCGGTGACGAAATCGCTCACCGGCACGCTGGGCGCGGTCTTGGTCGCCGAAGGCAAGCTGGACGAAAACAAGACGGTGGCCGCTTACATTCCCGAACTGAAAGATTCTGCCTTTGGAGATGCGACGGTGCGACAGGTGCTGGACATGACGACTGCGCTGCAATTCAGCGAAGAGTACGCCAACCCCAAAGCCGAAATCTGGAAGTACTCCGGCGCGGGCAATGTCCTTCCCAAGCCCAAAGATTACCAAGGCCCGGTCGGTTATTACGCCGCGCTGCAAACGATTCAAAAAGCGGGCGCGCACGGCGAAGCCTTCGGCTACAAAACGCCCAACGCCGACGCTCTGGGCTGGCTCGTCGCGCGGGCGAGCGGCCAATCGGTGGATGAACTGCTGGCCGAGCGCGTATGGAGCAAAATCGGCATGGAGCAGGACGCCTACTATTCGGTAGACGCGCTGGGCGTTCCGTTTGCCGGCGGCGGCTTCAACGCCGGTCTGCGCGACATGGCGCGCTTTGGCGAGTTGGTTCGCAACAAAGGTCGCTGGAAAGGGCAACAGATTCTGCCCGCTCAAGCGATGGAAGAAATCGCGCGCGGCGGCAGCCGAGAAGCGTTCGCGCGCGGCGACCATCCCGAACTCAAAGGCTGGTCGTATCGGGATATGTGGTGGCACACCGGAAACGCTAATGGCGCTTTCGCAGCGCGCGGCGTGCATGGTCAAACCATTTACATCGACCCCAAAGCCGAAATGGTGATTGTGCGTTTCGCTTCGCATCCCATCGCCGCCAACAGCGCCAACGACGCGACTTCGCTGCCCGCCTACGAAGCCGTCGCGCGCCATTTGATGAAAGGAAAATAACCTTATGCAACCGACACCACTGTTCGATTTGAGCGGCAAAGTCGCCATCGTGACCGGCGGCGGCAACGGCATCGGCAAAGCCTGCGCGCGGATGCTGGCCGATTACGGAGCCGCCGTCGTCATCGCCGACTTGAAAACCGAAGACGCCCAAAAAGCCGCCGATGAAATTACTTCCAATGGCGGCCAGGCGTTGGCTATCGAATGCAACGTGCTGCGCGACGAAGATTTGGTGCGTTTAGTGGAGCGAACGGTTTCCGAGTGCGGCGGTATTCACATCTTGGTCAACAACGCCGGAGGCGGCGGCGCGGGGCGAGAAAGCCCCGACCAAATCAGCGTCGAGCAGTTCGCCAAAGTGTTTCAACTGAACCTTTTCAGCGCGTGGCGACTGGCGCAGCTGTGCGCGCCGCACATGAAGCAGGCCGGTTACGGCTCGATTATCACCATGTCGTCCATGAGTTCGATCAACAAAAGTCCGGCGATTAGCGCCTACGCTTCATCCAAAGCCGCCATCAATCACATGACGGCCAACCTTGCCTTCGACTACGGCGCGGATGAAATTCGCGTCAATGCCGTTGGGCCGGGCGCGGTCAGGACTGGGGCTTTGGCTTCAGTTCTCACGCCCGAAATCGAGGAGCGAATGCTGGCGCACACGCCACTCAAGCGATTGGGCGAACCCGAAGACATCGCCGGAGCCGTGCTTTATTTTGCCGCTCCGGTCTCGCGGTGGGTGAGCGGTCAGGTGCTGTTCGTCAACGGCGGCGGCGTGCAAACCCTGGATTGAACGCGCGTTGTGGGTCGTGCATAAATCAGGCAATGGCATTGGTATGTGCGGACGTGACTCGAAAGATCACGTTTGGACCAGAACAGCTATAACAGGTATTTAAGGAGAGGTTCTATGCGAGCATCGATTTATCATCAATTTGGTGAACCTTCCAAGGTGCTGAATGAAGAAGAAGTAGTGCTTCCATCGCCAGGCGTGAATCAGGTCAGAGTCAAAACAATTTTATCGCCTATCCATAACCACGACCTATGGACAGTCCGTGGTACCTATGGCCACAAGCCAAACTTGCCAGCCATTGGTGGTAGCGAGGCCTTGGGGATCATCGATGCAGTCGGTGATGGGGTCAAAGAGCTCACACTGGGCCAGCGTGTTGTGGGGTCACCCATTATGGGGGTATGGGCTGAATATTTCTTGGCCCCAGCAGAGATACTAACGATTGTTCCCGATACCATCAGTGATGAGGTGGGTGCGCAGCTTGCTTCTATGCCATTTAGTGCGCTGTTATTACTTGAATTTTTGAATGCGGAAGCAGGGCAATGGATCATTCAAAATGCGGCAGGTGGAGCGATTGGCAAAACAGTATCGATCCTTGCAAGAGAGCAGGGTGTGAACACCATCAGTCTCGTTCGTAACAGTGAAACTGAAAAAGAGTTGACGGCTCAGGGTATTGAACATGTCGTTTCGACCGCCAACCAAGACTGGCAACAAAGTGTTAATGAGCTGACAGCTGGAGCTTCAATCAGTTATGCCATTGATTCTGTTGGAGGCGCTGCAACTGCAGCGCTGACTGCATTATTAGGAGAAAATGGCCTGCTGGTTTCCTTTGGGTCTATGTCAGGGGAGCCGATGCATATTCCCGCTGCAGACATTGCTTTCAAGCAGATTACGGTCAAAGGCTTTTGGCAGAAGAAGATTAATCAGTCCATGGCCGTGGAAAAAAGGAAGTCAATGATGGAGAAACTGATCTGCTTGGCAGAAACAGGAAAACTGAAGTTGCCAGTGGATGTGATTTACCCGATGAATGATGTAAAAAATGCGGCAACAGCAAGCCTACAATCATCGCGCAAGGGTAAAGTACTGCTTCGCCCATAATTAATCCTCACGAGTCAAGAGCGGTTATTCCACACATTTAGGTGTAATTGGACGGAAACCTGCTGATGCCTAACAATTCATTCAAGCCGACTCCGCTTCGCAGCGCGGCTTAATTCAGGCGTTAGGTGCCACAGGTATTCTGGTCTAATACTTCCGGACACTTTGTTAAGCCTGTAAAACAGCAAAGGGAGGTAGTTTATGACAGCTATTAAAGAAACGCGACGCAAATATTCATCTGAGTTCAAGCAGGAAACGGTGGCACTGGTTACGCAGCAAGGTTACACCGTATCCCAGGCAGCTGAGGTGGTTAATATCAATCCAACGCAGGTACGGCGCTGGAAACGAGAGCAGGAACAAGTGGCAAATGGTACTCGCCTGGATGAAGGCGAGCGCCTTCTTTGCGAAAGAGATGAAGTGAAATATACCTTCATCCGGTTCCAGCAACCACATTACCCTGTTACTGCTTTATGTCGGGTAATG
>NZ_QRCA01000061.1:0-3704 GCF_009833115.1 Nitrosomonas sp. GH22 | reverse complement strand
ATATGTCAGATAAGGTATGGGCACTACTGGAGGAGCATTTACCAGGTAGAGAAGAGGCATGGGGGGATAATCAGGAGATGAATCGGGCGAGAAAGGGAGCTCAACACCAAGATACATCTGGCCGTGGATGCGCATGGTATGCTGGTCAGAATCCTTGTTACACAAGGTACCACTGCTGATTGCACGCAAGTTGGCCGCCTGATCGAAGGGATGGATGCAGATCATCTGCTGGCAGATCGTGGCATGACAGTAATGCCATTATTGAACAGGCGGAAAAACGGGGAATGGAGGTTGTTATTCCTCCAAAGAAGAACCGGGAGACGCAAAGATATTATGATCAAGCGCTGTATAAACTGAGGCATTTCGTCGAAAATGCTTTCCTCCATCTCAAAAGGTGGCGTTGCTATAAAACACGCCAAAAATACCTCTTCTTTCCTTGCCGCCGTACAAATTAGATGTCTCGCCCTCCGGACAGGTATCTTGTGACTATACTATCTAGGATCAATCAGAAATGATGCAACGTTTATCTGTCAGCAAATGGTCACGTCGTTTCTCCGCATTATTCTGGGATGGTGTTGCTGCATTGCTGGTGCTCGGTCTGGTGGTTTTTCTTGCCCAGGCCAGCCGCGACTTTATGCAACCTCTGGTGGAATCAGGGCACGATGTCATCAGTCTTGATCCATCCGCCTTACCGGAGTACGCACTGCGAACATCACTCAGAATGTTGCTGGCAATGGTGCTATCGCTGATTTTTACCTTTACGTATGCAACCTGGGCGGCCAAGAGTCGGCGCGCTGAACAGATTCTCATCCCGCTACTCGATATCCTCCAGTCGGTACCGATATTGGGTTTTATCTCGATTACGGTGGTGTTCTTCCTGTCCTTTGCGCCTGGAAAAATGCTGGGTGCCGAACTGGCTTCAGTTTTTGCTATCTTTACCAGCCAAGCCTGGAACATGGCGCTCAGTTTTTATCAATCACTGCACACGGTTCCGAGAGCGCTGGATGAAGTATCGCGCTCGTTTCGGCTCAGTCCATGGATGCGTTTCTGGAAGCTGGAAGTGCCTTTTGCAATGCCAGCACTCATCTGGAACATGATGATGTCCATGTCGGGCAGCTGGTTTTTTGTCGTGGCATCCGAAGCAATTAGTGTGGGTGATACGATCGTCACCCTACCGGGGATCGGCTCTTATATTGCGTTGGCGATTGATCAGCGCGATCTTGGCGCGATTGGCTGGGCAATTGTAGTCATGTTGATAGTGATCCTGATTTACGATCAGCTCCTGTTCCGGCCGTTGGTGGCCTGGGCAGATCGTTTTCGCTTTGAGCAGGAAGCCAGAGGAATGCCACCGCCGCACTCCTGGGTGCTGGCTGTGTTACATCGTTCACAATGGATAACGTTTACCACAGCTTTGTTTGCTAGGATCTGGCGATGGACTTACCAGAAATCGCAACAACCTGCTCGAAAAAAAGCATTTACCTGGAAAGGAACAAGAACAAACCTGAAGCCGTGGATAGATTGGCTGTGGTATGGAACAATTACCGTAGTTTGTGCCATCATTTCATGGAAAATTACGTTCTTTGTTTTGCAGGAAGTGGCGCTGGCAGAAGTAGGAACGGCCATGTTCCTGGGTTTTATAACCATGGTGCGTGTTTTTGTGCTGATCGCGGTTGCCAGTGTTATTTGGGTACCGGTGGGTGTCTGGCTTGGACTGCGGCCAGGCGCAGCGCGTATTGCCCAGCCAATTGCCCAATTCATGGCGGCATTCCCAGCTAATCTACTGTTTCCACCTGCGGTGTATGGGATCGTAGTACTGCAGCTTGATCCAGATATCTGGTTGAGTCCATTGATGATCCTGGGGACGCAGTGGTATATCCTGTTCAACGTTATTGCAGGCGCATCAACTATTCCAGGTGAGTTGCACGATATCAGCGCTAATCTTGGTGTCCGAGGATGGTTGTGGTGGCGACGCATTGCGCTGCCAGCAGTGTTTCCTTTTTATGTGACAGGCGCCATTACTGCCTCGGGTGGATCATGGAACGCCAGCATTGTTGCCGAAATAGTCAGTTGGGGAAGTACTACATTGCAAGCACATGGCCTGGGCGCCTATATTACGGAAGCGACTGTTGCTGGGGATTTTCATCGTGTCGCACTCGGGATCGCAGTCATGAGCGCGTTCGTCGTCGTGATTAATCGCCTGTTCTGGCGCCCGCTGTATGCATTGGCTGAGCGCAAATTCCGTTTAGGGTGAAAGGAGAATCACATCGATACCGTGTTGCTAGATATTCACGAGATTCACAAATCATTTCGCAAACCGGATGGCAGTGAATTGCTCGTGCTTGATGGCATCAACCTTGCTGTTAACAAAGGTGAAATCATCGGCTTGCTGGGTCGTTCAGGTTCCGGTAAATCCACGTTGTTACGCTTAATCGCTGGACTTGCGCCGCCGTCGGCAGGCTCGATTATCTATCTTGGCAACGAAGTGACCGCCCCTCCACCTGGCGTCGCAATGGTTTTTCAAAATCCGGCTTTGTTTCCCTGGCTTACCGTGCTGGAAAACGTGCAACTCGGTCTGGAGGCACTAGGGTTGCCGATCAATGAAGTGCGCCAGCGCGCTATTAAAGCGATTGATCTGATCGGGCTTGACGGGTTTGAATCAGCCTATCCGCGTGAATTGTCGGGTGGTATGCGGCAACGTGTCGGCTTTGCACGCGCATTGGTCGTTCACCCTAATATCCTGCTCATGGATGAACCCTTCTCAGCACTCGATGTGCTGACAGCGGAAACACTGCGTACCGATTTTCTTGATCTCTGGTCGGAAGGCCAGCTTCCCATCAAGGGCGTGATCCTCGTTACCCACAATATTGAGGAAGCTGTGCTGATGTGTGACCGTATCTTCATTTTTGGCAGCAATCCTGGTCGGATTATTAATGAGATCAAGGTTGAACTGCCACACCCGCGCGCCCGTCTTGATCCCACCTTTCGCGATCTGGTCGAGTGCATTTATGTGGAGATGACAACCCGCGCGGTTTCAACATCTGCCGGCAAACGCACAGAATATTTCCCCGGTACGGGAATCGGGACGATTCTGCCATCTGTAACCTCGAACTCGCTTTCCGGTTTGATTGAAGCCGTAGCAGCCCCGCCCTATAACGGCGAAGTGGATCTTCCTGTCATTGCATCCTCCCTGCTTATGGAAATTGATGATTTATTTCCAGTGGCTGAAACACTTCAGATGCTGCGTTTTGCCGAAGTAGTCGGGGGCGATATTAAACTGACCACGGAAGGTCTGCAGTTCGCGGAATTTGATACCGATCAGCGCAAACGCCTGTTTGCCTGGCATTTACTGACCTATGTTGCGCTGGCAGCACATATCCGGCGCGTACTGGATGAACGACCAACACACCGCGCACCCTGGAGCCGGTTTTCAAGTGAACTGGAAGATTACATGCCACAAACAGCCGCTGAGCGAACTCTGCGAACCATCATCACCTTGGGGCGTTATGCGGAAATTTTCTCATATGACGACGAAAAGCATATCTTCAGTCTGGATAATCCTTGAAGAGTTGCTGACTGATTTCTGCTGCGATCTGATATGGTCTAATAGACCCGGACACTCCAGTTAAGAGAAAATAGTCTTAATTGGAGGATGAAACGAGCGCTAAATGCCTTGGACTATCGGGTTAGTCGCTGGAAGGCGAGAA
>NZ_QRCA01000060.1:0-1842 GCF_009833115.1 Nitrosomonas sp. GH22 | reverse complement strand
GCCTGGAAAGCTGTATAAGTGACAGGTAATACCGTACCGCGGGTTCGAATCCCGCCTTCTCCGCCAAAGATATAGCAATTAATACCCACCGTCAACAAACAAACCCGCACAAACACTTAATCTAGCAGCATATCTAGTCATTCATTGGCAACCTTGGTAAAACCGGGTAACATTTCAAAAAACGGGTAGAAAACCGGATATATTTTTTACCCATTTCATTTCTACCCGGTTTTACCAATGAAACTAACTGATTCAGCCATTCGAGCTGCAAAACCCAAAGAGAAGCAATACAAGCTGACAGACGGCAACGGATTGACCCTGCTGATATATCCTGACGGTTCAAAGCACTGGCGGTACCGGTATTTATTCAATGAGAAAGAATCCATGCTTTCCCTTGGGAAATACCCGGAAACAACCCTGGCGCAAGCCCGATCAATTCATGATGGGTACAAGGCGATACTAAAACAGGGCATCAATCCATCGACTCATCGCAAGGAAGAAAAACGGAAAGCGATCGTGTCTGTTGAAAACAGTTTCGAGGCGGTGGCGCGGGCATGGTGGATGCATTGGAAGCATGCCAAGACAGAGCGCCATGTAGCCTATACCTTGAGAAGAATGGAAGCCGATATATTCCCGTTCATTGGTGCAAAACCAGTCAATACACTCACAGCCATGCACTTTATTGAGCTTGTGTACAAGGTGCAAAGCCGTGGCGCGCTGGATATTGCAAAACGTGTTTTAACCATGTGCGGGCAGGTTATGTGCTATGCGGTGCAGCACGGGTTATCAGAACGAAACCCGGCAGCAGACATAAAACCAGCTGACATTCTAAAGAAACGGAAAAAAGTTAATCACAAGCGGATACCTGAATCAGAGCTGCCGGATTTACTCCAGAAGATTAATCAGTACGACGGGCAACCACTTACACGACTGGCTTTGCAGTTAATGACGCTAACATTCATTCGGACAAGTGAACTGATCGGCGGACGGTGGGAAGAGATTAGCTTTGATAATGCCGAATGGCGTATCCCGCCAGAGCGCATGAAAATGCGTAGTCAGCATATCGTCCCCTTGAGCGACCAGGCAATAACTGTCTTGCGCGAAATCAAGGCATTGAACAGTGACCCGGTTCTGTTGTTCCCCAACGAGCGACGTAATGGCAAGACCATGAGCAACAACACCATTATTTATGCGCTATACCGCATAGGTTACAAGGGCCGTATGACAGGGCACGGCTTCCGTGGACTGGCATCAACTGTCTTACATGAGAAAAATTTCGACCACAAATGGATAGAACTACAACTGGCACATGCAGAGCGTGATGAAGTTTCAGCGGCTTACAATCACGCCCTGTACCTTGAACAGCGCAGGAAAATGATGCAATGGTGGGGAGAATATATTGAGATGAAAGGAATATGACAAAAAGATTCCAGCCAATAGAGGATCTGGGTAGTATTTGTACAAAGCACAACATATGGTACTATTGACCACCCTTGACCACTAGATACAAGGGATTGCCCGGTAGTGACGCCAATCACCAACCGGGCAGGCTGAATGAAGCAATCAGCGAGTTATACACTTGGTTGCTTTGATCTGCCCAACGGCAGAAACAATACACTAACAATACTTTAGCAAACTATGGGTAATCATAGCACATAAAGTATATAAAAGTTAAGGGAATATTGCTTCTGCTCTCTAGTGATTCTTTAATCATTGCGGAGCATTTCTAATGACAAGCAACAAAACAACCAATCTTCCTGAAACCATCCCATTGACCGGCAAATCCCGCTGGTCACAGCTCAAACCATTCATTCCAGTATGCAATGAGCCGTTNTGCAANCT
>NZ_QRCA01000059.1:0-4805 GCF_009833115.1 Nitrosomonas sp. GH22 | reverse complement strand
GAGATAACCGAAGCCAGTGACTGAGAAATGCTCATTAATTGGTGGCAGGATCATATAGGGGAAAATGACCCGCTACTGCGCAATACGACCCTTGACCAATGTCGGAGGGACGCTGAAGCCAGAAAGTATTTTATGGAGCACGCCATCCTTGAGAGAAGGAAAGATTAAACACAACCAGTGGTTTAATTATTGAAGGAGACATGAAATGTCAAAGAATGCCGAACGATTGAAAAAATACCGTGCCAAGATGGATGATGCTGGATTTAGGCGGCTGAGCTTTTATGTATGCCCTGAATTGGGGCAACTACTGGATAGGGAGCATCGCCCTTCAGAGTGCAGAGGGCGTACCTTGGAGCGCTTGTTATTGGGTAAGGCTGCAAAGCGCCCTGATTATTGGACGGAAGAAGAACGAGCGCGCAGGACGGCAAAGTGCCAGGCAATCATGAAAAAATTCAAGCTATCTTAACGTAACGATAGGGGAATTTTCAACCACCGACATACACACGCGCGATAATGGAAATCACCACTACCGAGGAAGCCTGAAATTTTAAGGTGTCCGCGTGGTGGTGGTTAATGACATTTCAAAAAACGGGTAGAAAACCGGGTATTTTAGAGATCCATAAATCCAATACTACCTTATATACGTCGTTTCCAATGATTATTCGAATCCCGCCTTCAAAAAAGCCTCATCCTGTATATGGATGGGGCTTTTTTGCACCAATCTGCTGTCCTGCAACAACCCGGTAATGACCCAGTCACGCCTAACCTTGAACAATACACCATTAAATTCTCATTGAAGAAAACACAGAAGCCATGAAATAGCTGACTACTTTTCAAGCTTGCCCTTTGAGAGCAATCGCTATGGTCTGTGCCTTCCTGTGGTTACCAATGTGAAACGGGAACAGGCCCTAAATCCAGACAAATTTCATATATTTCCTCAGCTGTTTATCAAGCCTGCTTTATAAATGCCGTTGTTTTAGCTCATAACAACATAAAAACTTTTATTATTGCGAGCTCGGTATCCATAAGCTATGAATCGATGCATTATTGACTACAAAACAATAAAATCCACGCAACCGGAGATTATCTCCAGGATTATCGAAATTGATGAAGAATCCTCGAACTGTTTCAGGGAGATGGATTGTTTGTTGCGCTCTGATCAGGTGGTTGCATCGTTCATTCTCAGAGTGGCCAATTCACCTATTTATAACCGCAGTCAACCGATTAGAACGCTGCCTATCGCAATCAGCCTGCTAGGAATCAACATCATTCGTTCCCTAGTCATACTGGCCTTTTCACGCTCGGTATTCTCTAAAAACAAAAATACATTAGTACGTACACATATCTGGCAGCACTCACTATTAGTTGCAATTGCAAGTTACAACATCTGTTCTGAATTAGGTAAATCAGCGGATTGTGAAGAAGCTTTTGTTGCCGGTCTGGTGCATGATATTGGCAAAATTCTGCTTTTTACCCATGCACGCAAGGATTATATGGATGCCCTCACCCATGCACTTGAGAGCGATTGTTCAAGCAGGGAGGCGGAGCAGAAATTCCTGGGAACGGATCATTATCAGATTGGTGAGCAAGCGGTCAGGGCATGGAAACTTCCATCGCAGTTTCAACTATATGTCGGCACTGATCTCGATCAGCTGATACCCGGGCAAACTGAAAACAAAATCCAGCTTTGGCTGGCCATTGCCAATAATCTGATCAAAGGTGCCGGTATTGGTGCCAACCCCTGTGATCTGGATGTTCGCAAGGAGAAATTGATAGCTTACGGGCTAAGTGAAGAATATGCCGATCACCTACTCGACGAGGCGTTCTTTCAAAAATTGATCAATGATGAAATCTATCAATTCTGTGCAAATGATCACAGCTAAAACACCTTTTGCAGCAAATTCAAGTGAAGCCAGGCCGATCGCTATTCGATCCAGTTACCCGATCATCATTACTTCGCTTGAGCAAAATATCTGGCAAGAGCTTGAACGAAAAATTGCACACTCACTGGAACGTTTGTGTTGCCAGCGCCTACTGGATTCAACCGTACTGCTATTACACAAGCTGATTACGAATCTGGTTAAAACCATGCATCGTCATGCTTTCCAGCAGGCAATTGAAGGTGATCTCGGTCTTAATGTCGCCAGCAGGAATAGCGTATTTAATGAACTCCTGCAAAACGAACTGGTCATGCATGGCGATCGGAATATCGAGCAATTCTGTAAAGAGAACAATTTTCAGATCATGCTGACTTTCCCTGAAGAAAAAGATACTTTGATACAGATTGAATACCCGATCAGCTGTGACGATAGCGCCTATCTGGATAACAAGCTTGCCAGAGCAATCGGATTCGTATTGTCAAAACAGACTCATGATAAGTATTCGCCAGGATATTCTGCTGCCAGAATAGTAAGGAATATTGCAGAACATCACCTCTATCAGTCGCAGACAGGACACTCTCAATTGCTGACCTGTGCGGAGGAGTCAGATAAGGCCCAGGTTATTTTCAGCAAGCTGGGCTACAGCATTATCGTTTTCTCCAGCGCCGGGGATATTCTGGCTATATCACCCACAATTCTCAACAACCTGAAACTGGAAGTATCGCCTGTTTCAGCACATACCCTTGCAGGTATTATCCCCAGCCATTTTTATAATGATGTGTTGTGGGGGCTTGCGTTGGAATTACAGAATGGTTTGTTCGAGAACTACAGAACCCGCATCAGGCTGCCCCATGATGACAGCCTGTCGATACTTTTCAATATTAGTGGTTACCGTCACCATGACATGACAATCCACACGATGTGGCAAATCGTATCGCTGGATCACAAGGCCACTGACACACTGGCAGAAGGCTCTATCCTCAACGAAGCTCGTGTGCATAACATTACCCGTAATTATGTGCCTCAGCTAGTCGAGCAGAAAGCCAGAGAAATCGTCCGGCTGGGTGGCAATGCACTCCCTAATGAAGAATGTCAGCTTGCCGTTCTGTTTTGCGATATTGCCGGCTTTACCACTTACGTGGAAAACAATGAAAAAGAAGAATCCGTTATCCACACGCTCAATCTGATACTTGGCAGAATCACAAAAGCAGTCAAACAGCATGAAGGCGTCATCGACAAGTTCATGGGAGATTGCGTCATGGCGCTCTTCAAGGAACCATATAAAGCCGTACTGGCCGCACTCGACATTCACAAACATTCCCATGATTTCAATAGTCTGCGGATGCGTGCCAGCAAAGATCTGCTGCTATTGCGTATCGGCATCCATTGGGGAAAGGTTGTAATTGGCAATGTCGGTGCTTCAGGCAGGCTAGACTGGACAACAATTGGTGATGTTGTGAATACCGCTGCCCGGCTTGAGAAAAGTTGTTGTCCGGGCGCGATACTGATTAGTGAAGAATTACATGAAGCCATTGCACAGATTGATCACACCGAGATCAGCTTCAGCAAGCGCTTTTATCTCAAACTGAAAGGAAAACGCAACAAACAGGCTGTCCGCTACGTCCAGATAACCAGCCAACCTCTTTTGCATGATATTTTTATCACCCGTTCGAGAGCCTAAATTCAAGGAGATCATTGGGCACTGCCATATAACCCTGTGTGATCTCGGCTGGATCAAAATACAGAGCCAGGAGGGGAGAATTCTTGCTTCCCGATATCGACATACCAGCTGCTTTACCCTGTGAGCATTGCCCCGCTACTATCGCCCGGATAACTCCATAAGCCGATCCACCTCGCGATAATTCATCGTAACGCACTTCCCTCCATCGCTACTCCTCAAAACCAGAAAAGGGGACTACTGCCCCAAGTTAACATTTCCACATGAAAACTTGCTATTCCTTATTATTTCTGGTATTGATGACAGATTTCTTTTCCTCAACTCTACAATTATAAAGCGTATTATCAGAAGGAGCATGTCACGAATGGGTAAACAATTGGAATCAAACACCATTCCCCCTTATGAACCCAAAGCAGGTGAGGAATATATGAGCCCGGAGCAATTGGCACATTTCCGGAAAATACTGGAAGTCCAGCGGGCTGAACTTGGTAAGGAAATTGATCGTACTGTACACGTCATGCAGGAAGAATCCACAATTTTTGCTGACCCGGCTGACCGGGCCACCCAAGAATCTGACATGGCGCTGGAACTGCGCAGCCGTGACCGCGAACGCAAGCTGATCAAAAAAATTGGTGAAATCATCACCAAAATTGACGAGGGTGATTATGGTTATTGCGAAAAATGTGGTATCGAAATTGGCCTAAAGCGGCTGGAAGCTCGGCCAACAGCAACACTTTGTATCGACTGCAAGACCCTGGACGAAATCCGGGAAAGACAAGTCGCCAAATAACAGTTTAGGGCCTGTTCCCGTTTAATCTCAAGCTATTGATTTAAAGAAGCAAGCTCGTACGCTGTATTTCAACAGCAATACGAGCTTGCAATGTCACGATTACTGCTCAATGATGAGCCTGGTCGAAGCTGCTGACCATTTTTGTTTACTACACGCCAGTTCTGCAGGCATGCTGGGCACCACGGCCACTGGAAGAGCACCACCTTCATTGCGGGACTGCGTCACGATGCGATCACCGCTCCGTTAGTGCTCAACGGCCCAATGAACGGGGCCGCGTTTCTCGCCTATATTCATCAAACCTGCCTGTGCCCCACGCTGCAGCCAGGTGACATTGTGGTGGCCGACAACCTGTCTTCTTGTCACAAGGTTCCAGGCGTCCGCCAGATTAACATCGAAACTGCAGCTCGGTCCCACGTCCCTCTACTCCCACCTGACGCTGACTTTTGCCGCCACTCTA
>NZ_QRCA01000058.1:0-20433 GCF_009833115.1 Nitrosomonas sp. GH22 | reverse complement strand
CTACTGAAAGCATACGGTTTTATTGGCAGTATGAGTCGTCTGGGAAATTGTTGGGATAATGCGGTTGCGGAAAGTTTCTTTGGCAGCCTCAAGCAGGAACGCTGCCAATGGCGGCATTACCAAACCCGCCATGCAGCACAGCAGGATATTTTGCAGTATATCGCCGTGTTTTATAATAACCAAAGACTGCATTCATACCTGGATTACAAAAGTCCGAATCAATATGAAGCAGAAGCAGCAAAATCGATAAAAGCAGCTTAACTGAGGTGTCCGATTTTACTTGACCACGTTAATCTGTGATCTTGCGACGATTAAAGCGCGATAGTGGACTAAACATCTAATCAGGTAATGTTATGCAAATCTGATCGCCGCTTAAACACATGGACTCCATTTCTGACAACACACCTCACCCATTGGCAGAGGCCGAAGAACGATACCATCGTACACTTCAGAACCTGTTTTGCTTTAACCAAACAGCCTCCGCGATTCCTCCCGGGGATTCAAAACCCGACGCCACCGCATCCAGGCCCGGATACCTGGCTTCTGCCACCGGTTTGCGGGGTTACCTGGATCTGCGTGCTGATCCGCTCCTTTAAGGCGGGCACGTGTGAAATAACGCCTATCAGCTTGCCGTCCTGCTGCAAACCTGCGAGGGTTTCCAAAGCAGTGTCGAGGGCTTCCTCGTCCAGGGTGCCGAAGCCTTCATCCAGAAACAGCGAATCCACCCGGACATTCTTGCTGGCCATATGGGACAACCCTAATGCCAGGGACAGGCTGACAATAAAACTTTCCCCGCCGGAAAGGTTTTTCGTGGACCGAATCTCCCCAGCTTGATAGTTGTCGACCACGTTGAGCTCCAGAGGCTGAGCATCGTCTCGAACCAGCAAGTAGCGGTCGGTCATTTTTTGCAGTTGCCGATTGGCGTGACCAACCATCATTTCGAAGGTCAGCCCTTGAGCGAAATTGCGGTACTTCTTGCCGTCTGCGGAGCCAATCAATTCGTGCAGATTTTCCCACCTGCGGCACTCTTTTTTCTGGGCCTCGGTAGCCGCTTGCTTCTCCTTTATCCGCTCTTTGGCAGCGGCATTTTCACTCAACTTGTGTTTGAGACCGGCAAGGATATCCCGTAGCTCTTTCAGGGCATCTTCTTGCTCTTTGAATTGGGACTCGAGCTCCTCCAACGATTTGTCGGTAACTTGCCGAGCTATTTCCGTGGCCAAGCGCATTTCCCGATCCTTCTGACGGGCGTGGAGATCGGTTTGACGTTCATCCAGATTCCTGGCCGTCGCCGTCAACTCAGCCTTCCGTTCAGAGGGAAGCCTGGCTGCCAAAAACTGTTCTTCAGTTGAAAAGCCCACGAGCGCAAGATCTGCAGAGAATTCGGTTTCAAGACCTCTCAGTTCCGGCGCTCGTAGGTCGATACGTTTCTTCAGAGATTCGACATTGGCCTGCGTGGTATTCCATTTTTGTTGGCGCTCATTGTGCCGTTCTCTGGCCTGCTTTTCGGCACCTTCGGCATCCAAAATCGCTTTGTTCAAACGGCGCTCCTCATCGTCGGGATGCTTGTCGCCGTACAGTGCATTACGTTCATCACTTCCAGCGGCGAGTTCCTTTTTCAAGGTACCCAGGCGCTCCCGTTTTTCGGCCAGGGCGGTGCTTTGCGTTTCGATCACCGCATCCAGCCGCTTCACCTCGCTGTCGATGGCGGCAATTTGTTTCTCGATGTCCGCCTTTTTCTTGACCTGGGCTTGCCATGCCTCCAGCCGCTTCTTAAGGGTTTCGATCAGTGATGAAATGTCCGTTTCAGGGATGCCCACAATACCAAGCGACAGGAATTTGGTAGAAACAGCCTGCCTGCGCTCAGCAAAATCGGCCCGGAGCTTTACCAGGCCGTCCTTCATCTCGGCCAGGGCTTTCTCGGCAGCCTTCTTGTCATTAGCCGCTGCTGACTCCAGCTTTTCAGCCTCCGTCAGGTTTGTGCGGGCCAGGCTTTCAGCATCGAAGAGTTTCTTGATAGCGACTTCCTGATCCTCGGCTTTACTGATCAGACTGGTCAGGGAATCAATCTTCTTTTCGGCTTCATCGGGGACAGGAACATTCCCTTCCGCGAAGGGGTGTTCGGTTGCGCCGCAAAGAGGACAGGGCTTGCCGTCTTCCAGTTTTCCTCGGTGACCTTCAAGCTCCGCAATTTTCACAAGGTACGCCATCTCACGCAGCAGCGTTTCCTTCTCGGCGCGGTATTCTCGCAATAAGCGGTCTCCCAGCAACTGGCTCAATGCGTCTTTGCCCTGCTGAATCTGTTTCGAGGCGTCCTCCAGTTCCTGCTTCCGAATGCCGGATTGTTTCTGACGGTCGCCGAGTGACTTTGTCGCCTGTTCCAGAGTCGTCGTGGCCGTTTGTTGATCAACCTCTTTTTGAACGATTTCTTTTTGCTTGGAAAGCAGGCTGTTCAATTGTTCTTCAACACCGGCCAAACCGCTGATCAGCCATTCATCCCGTGCATGCTCCTTGAGGTAGCCGTCCACAAGCTCCAGCGTCTCCTGAGCCATGGATCGTTTTTTCTGCTCTTCGAGCCAGGCTTTTTGGTCTGCATCAATCTTTGCTGCATCCTTCTTACAGCCCTCATCGCCTTCCGAAACTGCCTTTTTTTGATCGGCAAGTTTTTGATCCAGGGAACGCACCTTCTGCAATGTCGGCGCGGCCGCTTTCAGCGCTTCTTTGGCTCGAACGGTTTGTTGCTCCGCCGATTTCAGTGCTTCGGCCTGTTCCTTGGCGGAGGATGTCAGTTCCGGAAGCGCCTCTTCCTCAGCTTTCAAGCCTGCTCTATCATCCGCCTGCTGTTTGCGGGTGGCGGTGAGCGTTGCGAATGCACCGTCCAGTGAGGCGGCACTCAAAGCCCGGCCCAGCTTTTCACGATCCGGCTTGAACGCCTCGATATCGTTTTGCAGCTTGCTCGCCTCGTCAGTCAGGTTGCCAATTTCCTTCTTCAGGCCATCGATGGTGATAAGCCAGACAATGCCCTTCCCGGTATCAGCGGATTTAGCAGCAAGATCTATCTCTTCCTTCTGCTTTGTCGCGAGTGCCTGCCCAATCGCTTGTTCCTGCTCCGGATCAAGCATCACGATACCCGCCGTTTCAGCCTGGAGCAGGTTCAGCTTTTCCCGCTCTTCGCGCTGGCGCTCATGAACACGGATGGATATCTGACTGTAGATCTCTGTACCCGTTATCTGCTCCAGGATTGGAGCCCGATCATCCGGCGCCGCCTGGAGGAACGCGGCAAAGTCGCCCTGGGCCAGCAACATGGAGCGAGTGAAACGGTCAAAATCCATGCCGGTAGCCGACTCGATCTGCTCGGCTACCCCTCTGATTTTGGATTCAAAAATCTCGCCAGAATCGGCATTGGCCATTTCGTGTTTCGGGGCCTGGAGCTCGCCATCCGGCTTCTTGCGTGCCCGGTGTTGGCTCCAGTGACAGCGAAAGCGCCCAGACCGGGTTTCGAAGGTCACCTCGGCGAAGCATTCGCCGGTCTGGCGGGACATAATTTCGTTTCCGCTCTTGGTAACCTTGCTCAGGCGCGGCGTTCGCCCGTAAAGGGCGAGGCAAATAGCATCGAGGATGGTGGTTTTCCCCGCACCGGTGGGGCCGGTGATGGCAAAGATGCCGTCAGAAGCGAAGGCCGGGTGCGTCAGGTCGATTTGCCATTCGCCGACCAGCGAATTCAGATTTTTGAAGCGTATCTGCAATATTCTCATCGATAGCCGCTCTACTCCGCCTGTACGTCATCTTCATAGAGAGACAAGAGCGTCTCCTGATAGGCTCGGTGCAATTCCGGCCGCTGCGCTTCAGGCACGTCATGAACGGCGAGACATCGCTCGAACACGTCGTTCACGTTCAGATCGTCGAGTGTTTCCTCTGCATGCATTTGTCCCAGCACGCGGTCGATGATGCGGTTGTTCTTTATCCGCAGAATTTCCATTTGAGTGCCGGAAATTGCAGCCTCCAGGCGCTCACGCAGGTCGCCAATGACCTCAATGCCATCGTAAATGATTTCGAGCCAGGCTTTGTCCGTTGCCGACAATTCGAGGAGACGGCTTGAGATGCCATCCCAGTCTCCCTTGACACGCTCGAGTTTCTGAAACACCGGCACGTTGATCAATTGTACGGATGCAGTTGTGCTGTGGCCATCGTGCTGCCCAAAGGCAACATGGCAAACGCTCTTCTGCTGTTTGGCTTCTCCGAACCCCATGGGTAATGGAGAACCGCTGTACCGTATGGTCTCAAGGCCGTTCACCTTTTGCGGGACGTGGAGATGCCCAAGCGCCAGGTAATCAAAACTCGCAGGGAAAATCCCCGCCGTCACATGCGCCAGGGAGCCAACGTAGAGTTCGCGCACGCCATCGCCGTCAATAGTTTGTCCACCAGCAGTAAACAGATGTCCCATGCCTACAATGGGAAGATCAACCCCAAACTCCTCGCGCTTCTGTTCAGCCAGAGTGGCGACAGCGGCATAATGCGTGCGGATGCCGTCAATCAATTTCCGCTCCTTGTCCTCGACACTTTCACCCGCTTCCGCCACGCGGATATCCCTGTCGCGGAGATAGGGCACGGCACAGACAATCAGTTCCGGCGCCCCCTGCTCATTACGCAACACCAGCACTTCGTCTTCTGGGCGCTCGATCGCCGCACTTCCAACCACGTGGACATCAAGAGCCTTGAGCAGCTCCCTGGGGGCATTGAGGAATGAAGGAGAATCGTGATTGCCTGCGATGACAACAACGTGGCGACAAGATGAGGCAGCCACCTGGCACAGGAAACGATAATAAAGCTCCTGGGCACGATTGCTCGGAACGCTGGTGTCAAAAATATCACCCGCCACCAGCAGGGCGTCAATTTCATTCTGCTGGATCGTCTCCACCAGCCAGATCAGAAAAGCCTCGAACTCCTCGTGGCGTTTTCTGCCGTAGAGCGTGCGGCCGATATGCCAGTCAGAGGTGTGGAGGATTTTCATTGAGCTTCTTCAATTGCTACAGCTTTTTCTTCGAGAGACTCCTCGTTCACTCCAACACTTTTGAGCAAAGCCGAATACTGACCCTTATCTTCTTTCAGTCTTCCAATGATTTGCCGCGCTGTAGTCTGCATCTCCGGCACCTCCACCGGTGTTGATCCGCGCTCGAACACCCCGCATAAATGCGAATATTCGTTATTGATTCTGTTCGTTAATACAGCTGGTATCTTTTCGTCACCGAAGAAAAGGCGTAGCGTATCCTCGGTCATACCTTGGTCTGGATACTTGTAATAGAGGTAAATCTCGAAGAACTTCCTGGCGTTGTTCGCGAAGTTGTAAAAGGTTGTGTAGTTCGTGTCATCAACGGCTTCAATTGCTGCGCATTGGTGTATCTGATGGAATAGGTAGTTGAATTCTGTTACGTATTCTTTGAGGTATTTTGGCATCACTCTGACAGTAGATATCTTGTCCTGGCGGGCGACAACGAAATGATCCTTGTGATAGTCTTTCTGTTTTCCATCTACGTCAAGATACTTTCCATTCAACCGCTTCAAATATTTCAGGAAATCGAGATTATGCGTTGAAACAAAGAGCTGTTCAAATTTTCCGTTAGCAACAATCTCCGCGTTTAACAAGCTATATACAAAGAAGATATGATTACCATTGAGTGGTGATATCGGATCGTCAATCCAGATTATCGGCTTAGATGTTTAGTCCCACGGTGTGCTGGTGTAACATATAACCAGCTACGGAGGGATGATTTATGGGACAGATATTACACGGAAGCGCCCGCACGACAGCGGGGTCGCGCGCCGCGCGGCCAGCGCTGTGTGGCTTCGGTGCCCCACGGCCACTGGAAGAGCACCACCTTCATTGCGGGACTGCGTCACGATGCGATCACCGCTCCGTTAGTGCTCGACGGCCCAATGAACGGGGCCGCGTTTCTCGCCTATATTCAAACCTGCCTGTGCCCCACGCTGCAGCCAGGTGACATTGTGGTGGCTGACAACCTGTCTTGTCACAAGGTTCAAGGCGTCCGCGCAGCCATTGAAGCGGCAGGTGCCACCCTGCTCTACTTACCACCGTATTCACCTGATCTGAATCCAATCGAGAAAATGTTCTCCAAACTCAAAGCCCTTTTACACAAAGCCGCCAAACGAACCTTGGTGCCTTATGGGCGCAGATCAGCAAAGTGTTGGATCTGTTCACTCCGGAGGAGTGTGCCAACTACTTCGCTTCATGTGGATATGTAAACAAATAAATCAAAAATACTCTAACCGGGCAGCAGCCCCGGTGCATGAGCTTGTTGTGGTTTCAGCGCAATCCGCTGCCGACCGACTGGGCGGCGCAGCGCGAGGTGGTAACGGCGTTTGATGCCTGACCGGTCGCCGTGGTTGACGATGAACCGCCGCGCGTAAGTTGTTGATTTTGCGAGAGCCAAAACTGCGCCTACCCGCAGACCAAATGGAGAATAGAGACAGGCTTGGAGCCGGAATCGCTGAAAACAGGCTGTTTCGGCAGGTGGACACCCACAGCACCGATGGCTGGAACCCCGCGCGGCGCGGGGATTTCAGGCAAGAAAAAGGGCCCGGAGATTATCCGAGCCCTTCAATTTGGTGGTGGGATGGTACCCGGCATCAAACGACTATTGAAAGTACGGAATCGAAGCGCTGCGGGTTGCTGCGAACCGGTGCGAACTGGATCGAAAAGCCTGCCGGTACGCCCGGCGGCACCGGACGATCAAGCAGGTTTTTCGGACTGATTGGTAGCCGGAATACGGCCTCAACCTCGTCTGCTTTCCGTGGCCAGTTCAATTCCGAAAAGGGAACTGAACCCGCGTCCCGAAGTCCCTCAACGCAGGCCGTACCAAACTCCACGGCCACTGCCATGCTGATCAAGTGTGCCGCGTTCCACCAGCGCCCGGAAATGCTGCTTGAGCGTGTTGCGGCTGGCGCCGGTCAGCTTGATAGCCTCGCCAATGGTGACGCGCCCATGCTCGCGGGCGAACTCGACGATCTGTAGCTGCAATTCCGGCATGGCCGCCAGCACGATCTTCTCGCGCTCGACCTTCTTCTCTAGGCGCCGAACCTGCTCGGCCAGGGATCGCAGAAAGAACACCAGCCACGGCTGCCAGTTCGGCGACTCTGTGCGGATCGTGCCCTGGGTCTGACGCAAGGCCAAGTAGTAGGCTTCCTTGCTTTGCTCGACGACGCTTTCCAGCGAGCTGTATGGCACATATGCGTAGCTGGCCTGCAGCAGCAGGAGCGTGGTCAGCACCCGGGAGAGCCGTCCGTTGCCGTCCTGGAAGGGGTGGATTTCCAGAAATACGACGACGCACAGGGCGATGATCAGCAAAGGGTGCAAGAGGGCCGTCTCGCGCTCCTGGTTCACCCAGGCGACCAGCTCCGTCATCAGGCGGGGCGTGTCGAAGGGCGACGCGGTCTGGAACACGATGCCGATCTGCGCGCCGGTTTCATCGAAGGCAGCGACGCTGTTCGAATTGGTCTTGTAGCTGCCGCGATGCCAGGTGTCCTTTTCGCTGTAGCGCAGCAGTATCTGATGCAGCTGCTTGATGTGGTTCTCGGCAAACGGGATGTCCTGCCAGGACGCGAACACCAGGTCCATCAGCTCGGCATAGCCAGCCACCTCCTGCTCATCGCGGGTGGCGAAGGACTTGATCTCCAGGTTCGACAGCAGCTGCTCCACCTCGCGGTCGGATAGTTTGCTGCCCTCAATGCGGGTCGAGGAACCGATGCTCTCGATGGTCGCCACGCGGCGCAGCGCCGACAGACGATCGGGCGCAAGCGTGCCCAGGGCGCGCCAAGCGCCCTTGAACTCGTCGATCCTGGCGATGAGGCTCAGGATCTCTGGGGTGATCTGGATGGTGTCAGTTTTCAGCATGAACCAATATTACACCCATTTACACCCATTTTCGAGGTGCACCCATTAAGACGCCCATTTACACCCAATTTGCCCAGATTGGGGTCATGCGGGGAATAACCGGCCTAATCTCCGCAAACGATGCGGCGAATAGGTCTCTGCAAGGAGAACGCTTGGCTCGCGGCCGGAACAGCGCCTTCATGGACTCCTGCCAACTCATTCGGAAGGAGACCAAGATGGAAGTCGCTCACCTCAACCAAAAACAACTCGCTGCCCGCTGGAGTATCAGCGAAGCCACCCTGGAGCGCTGGCGCAGCGCGGGGATCGGCCCCAAGTTCCTGAAACTCTGCGGCCGGGTGCTCTATCGGCAGGTCGACATCGAGGCTTACGAGGAATCGTGCCTGGCGACCTCAACCAAGGCCGTTGCGGTTCCGGCCAGCGCCGGCTGAGCCATGTTCCGTTTTGCCGGCAAATGTTTACAAGTACCGACGCATCACAACATGCCTGCCCTCGGGATGGCTCGGGCGAGGCGAATTTCCATCGCAATGAAAGTCCGCAGTCCGCAAGCGCGGACCGATCGACCGTCTCGTTGAAAATCAATGGTCTGGCATCAGGCCGTGCGGGCTGGTGAGGGTTCCTGCGGGTTCGTGCGGAAAGATTCGAACTCCTGCGGGTTTTCGGTGGGATGGTACCCGGCATCAAACGACTATTGAAAGTACGCGATACCGGCGTTCTGGCAAGTTGCGAAGCCCTGCGTACTGATGCGAAAAGCGGGGGTTGACAGGCGAATCTGCGGACAATCAAGCAGGTTTTTCGGCCTGATTGGTCACCGAAAATGGCCCTCAACCTCGTCTGCACTCCAGGACCTGTTCAGTTCCCGGAACGGGAATCGAACCCGCGTCTGGCACCCCGACCAAAAGCACGCCCATTTACACCCATTACGGGGCAAGGCAGCCCTCCATGCGGCGAATGGTGCCCCTATTCACCGCACCGTATGCGTGGAAAGACTTGCGTGTGCGGAGAATGCGCCTCATAATCTCCGCATGAATAGCGGCGATTACAAATACATCTGGCAGTCCAAAGACTGGCCGAACTGGCACTTCGACCTGGCAGCACTGGCTGGGCCAATGGCTGAGGTCAGCCGCGCCCAAGGGCTGTTGATGGGCCGTCTGGCCGACGTGGGCATGGCGCTGCGCGATCAGGCGAGCCTGGCGGCACTGACCGAGGACGTGGTCAAGACCAGCGAAATCGAGGGTGAGCAGCTCAACGTCGAATCTGTGCGCTCTTCCATCGCCCGCAGGCTGGGCGTGGACATCGGCGCGCTTGCGCCGGTCGATCGGCACGTCGAGGGCGTGGTCGAGATGGTGCTGGATGCCACGGCCAACTGCCAGGCACAGGTAACGCGGGAGCGTCTCTTCGGCTGGCATGCCGCGCTGTTTCCCACCGGCTACTCCGGTCTTGCCAAGATCAAGGTCGGCGGCTGGCGCGATGACGCCAGTGGCCCCATGCAAGTGGTGTCCGGCCCCATCGGCCGCCAGCGGGTGCATTTCGAAGCGCCGCCGGCCGAGCGTCTTGAGGCGGAAACCAGCCGCTTCCTTGACTGGCTCAATGGTGCATCAAACGAGCCACCACTGATTAAAGCGGGGCTCGGCCATCTGTGGTTCGTCACGCTGCATCCGTTCGACGATGGCAATGGCCGTATCGCGCGGGCCATTGGCGATCTGCTGCTGGCACGCGCCGACGGCAGCCCGCAACGCTTCTACAGTTTGTCGGCGCAGATCCAGCGCGAACGTAAGGCCTACTACGACATCCTGGAGCGGACGCAGAAGCGGTCGATGGATGTCACTGAGTGGCTCGCGTGGTTCCTCGACACGCTGCATCGTGCCGTCGACCAGGCACAGCACATACTCGATGCCGTGCTGACCAAGACGCGGTTTTGGCAGCGCTGGGCGACCACGCCACTGAACGAGCGACAGGTGAAATTGCTGAACAAGCTGCTCGACGGCTTCGAAGGCAAGCTCACCAGCAGCAAGTGGGCGGCCATCGCCAAGTGCTCGCCTGACACGGCGCTACGCGACATCAACGACTTGCTTGCGCGGGGCGTGCTGCGGAAATCGGATGCAGGTGGGCGTAGCACCAGCTATGTATTGGTTGAGTCTGTACCAGGGGAAGGCGCATGAAGAAAGATGCAGACGATGCGGAAACTGCCATCATCAGCTCACCCGAGAACGTCATTCTGGATTGCCTCGAGCGGGACATCGCAGCGCACCCCGAACGGTTGCAGCCTATCACTGCCGAGCAGGTGCGACGTGTTCAATCGCTGGTTGTAGACGTCTCGGTAGAGCTCGGCACTCCAGTGTCGCCAGACGACGCATAACTCAGATCCACAGAAGAATCCCTTGGCTCGTCGGCCGAACAGCGCCTTCATGGACTCCTGCCAACTCATTCGGAAGGAGACCAAGATGGAAGTCGCTCACCTCAACCAAAAACAACTGGCCGCCCGCTGGAATATCAGCGAGGCCACCCTGGAGCGCTGGCGCAGCGTCGGGATCGGACCAAAATTCCTGAAGCTCTGCGGTCGGGTGGCTTACCGCCAGGTCGACATCGAGGCCTACGAGGAGTCGTGCTTGCAGATATCAACCAGCCAGTCGGTCGCTGCTCATGCCCAGTCCAGCTGAATTCGTCAGCCAATGGCTCGAAGCGCAGCCGGAGGGGGCTTTGATCAGAAGTCTGGATCTGCGGTGCATGGTCAGTGACAATCAGGCGTCGCGGGAGCTGGCTCGCTTGGCAAGGCGCGGACGGTTGATGCGTGTGGCGCGCGGCCTGTACGTCACCGTGACAGCCAGCTGTTTCGGCCCGGTCCCACCACCGGTCGACAAGATGATCCAATCGCTCGCAGACATCACTGGACACGCTATCGTCCGTCACGGTGCGGCAGCGGCCAATGCTCTGGGGCTGACCACGCAGGTCCCCGTCCGACAGATCTATTTGACCGACGGCCGCGCGCGGACCCTCAATCTCGGCAAGCAAGTCATCGAGATCCGCCGTGTGCCCAAGTGGATGCTGGTGCTGGGCGACAGTCTCGCCAGCGATATCGTCAGGGCCCTTGAATGGCTCGGCCCGGACCTTGCTGAACACACGGTCGGCAAGTTGGCCGTTCAAATCGGGCAGGATCACTGGAACACCGTGCTCGAAACCCGAACGCACCTGCCGCCGTGGATGGTGGAGGCAATACAGAACGGCGTTCTCACATCTGCGCTCGTTCCGATTCGTCGGTAGATATCGACAATTACCGACGATTTGCAACCTGGCGGCACTGGCGGCCGTCTGGGCGAGCCAGATTTCCGGCCCATTGAACGTCCGCAGTCCGCAAGCGCGGACCGATCAAGCAGTTTGTTGAAAATCAATGGCCTGGCATCAGGCCGTGCGGGCTGGTGAGGGTTCCTGCGGGTTCGTGCGGAAAGATTCGAACTCCTGCGGGGTCTCGGTGGGGTGGAACCCTGCGCCAAACCTATGTAACTCAGCGCCTTAGAATCGCTGCGAACTCCTGCGGAAAGGTGCGGAATCCAGCCCCAACTGTCGACGATCCTACCAGTTCTGCCCGGCCGAGGTCACCAGCCAAGTGCATCAGACAGGACGCCAGTTCGATTCCCATTTGAGGAATTGAACCCGCGTCCGCAATCGGTCAAGCCAACCGCACTGGGCGTGCAATCTTCGGTCTTCGAGCTTGGCTGGCGGTCTGGAGGTTGGCCGACTTGGAGAGGATTCGCAGCATCGCCTGGTTGTGGTGGTAGTCCCGGAAGGCATCCGCGACTGCCTTGTCGACGAATGTGGGCGTCGTCTGCCCGTCAGCCGGGGCGGATACGATTCCGTCCGGGATGTCACTTGACCAGCCCCTGGCCGCCCGGAAGCCACTGACGATGTGCGAGAAGTTCGGCCAAGCATGATCCAGATGGGCGTCGTCGATGCTGACCATCACGCCAGTAAGTTCGCACGCAACCAGCCCATGAGCGTCTCCATGTTCCGCAAAGGCTCGTTTCTTGGCCAGAACGAGATCGAGTGCGACAGCCTCCCTGCATGCGCCGTAGAAGTCCTTCGACCGGTCCCCTGGCAGGCCTTTGACGGCCCAGATGTACGAAAAGTCCGTGGCGGACCCGTCCTGGCGCACCACCCAGAAACCGGAGTTGCTCCAGCCCATCCCGGTGTTCAGGCTCCGCTCAAAGTGATCGATCTGGCCGCAACCCTTCGCCGGCTCACCAACCTCGTCAAGAATCGGGTCATATCGTTCGATGAGAGCCACGAGGTCGGCGTGGTCCCTTGGTTCAGAGATGCGATCCCCGTCCTGATACCGGTGTAGAAGGGCCTTGTAGTGGTCCAGTGCGCTTTTCTGGGTCCGGAAACTGCGGGGTCCGATCTCGACGGGTTTTGCCATGCCTTCCTCTCTTTACCACTGATTCCAGAGATCAACCGCTGCCTCGACCAGTGCATCACAGTCCGTCTGAGACCAGCAGGTGTGGTAGCCATCACGAAGCAAGTAATACTGTTCGTTGGCGCAAACCAAGTCAGTCTTGGCCGCATCCTGCCGATACCAGTTGAGGATGTTGACCATGCAGTCCTCGAGGCTGTGGGTGAATTTCTCATTCGGTACGTTGTACAGCAGGCCCTCGATGTAGTACGACGGCGCGACGCCTGCCTTGATCAAGCCTTCGTCAACCATCCGACTGCGAATATTCTTCAACACACGAACCATGGGTTTGAGCCACTTCGACGAGGCCTGATGCTTCGCTGTCAAATTTGCCGAATGCTGCTTCGGGTAGTTCGCAATTCGTTCGCCGGCAGCGTTGAACAAACAGATGCCTTCGACGTACTCGGAGTCGCTCGCTGACCGGAACTTGAAGTACCGCCGGAATTGCGTCGCGACAATCACATCCGACTTGCGCCGTGATCCGCTCGCATCGATGGCAATTGCCTTGTCGCCAGTTTTCACCGCTGACCCGTATTGGTCTTCAAGCACTGACAGCACGTCCCGCTTGAAGTCGGTGTGCGTGTAGGTCGCGTCGCTGAATGCCTGCTTGTAGGCCGACTTTTCGTCATCGGACAGCGATTCGAGATCGCTATGGAAGCAGTCATCGAGCCGAATGACGATGTCCACGTCGCTCTCGGCATAGATATTCGTGTCGTTGCCGTATGAGCCTTGAAGGAACACCTTGAAATTCTTGCCGGCGTAGGGCGTGGTGCTGGCCTCCAAGACACTTTTGATCGTGTTATAGGTATTGCTCGACTGGGTGATCGAGCCCTGGTGTGACCACGTTTCGAGCTGTGATTCTGGAATAGGCATCGTTCCCCCTGGCTATATCAAATACTCGCGAAGCTGCTGCTCCCGTGACGCGAACGACTCCCGTCCTCGCTGGAACAAGATGTCCAGCTTATTAATGTCGTGCTCCAGCAGATCGGTCGCCATTTCAGGGGTGACGTAGGAGTCACTGATCCGAATGGTCGGTATGTCATGGAAAAGGATCTGCCGCAGTTGGTCCATCGACTGCGTGTTGATTTCCAATGTCTTCTGCAGCAACTGCACGCTAACGAGATATTTCTTCGCCAGCCTCATCAGGAAGCTCGGCTTCGGGTCGGGGTAGACACCCACGCCAACGCTCACCAGCCGGATGTCCTTGCGGTCACTTTGCAGTGCCTGGACTGCGTCGGCGATCGCGTACAGCGTCGGGTTATTTGCGCAGTACCCGCCATCAATCAGCTCGATGTCCTCACCCATTGATGTTCTTACGATCGTCCGCTCAAAGAACGGGTAAGCCGAGCACGATGCCTTGACGGCGTCTGCGATGCTTACACCAAAGCCTGGGACGAACGTGCCGACACGTCCATGCGCTTGGGCAACGCTGCCCTTGAAGATCATCGGGCGCTCGGTTAGCCACTTGGCCGTGACGATACCGACACCCGTCTTCACATCACTGAACGTTGTATCGCCGAAGACCTCGCTCGCCAGATTTTTCAATGCCTGTGACCTGGCCGGAGCGGTCTTCTGTGACATCACGGTAGGCACGTGCTTGCGGTAAAGCTGCAGGATGGAATCGACGTCGTGGCCGAGCGCAATCAGTGACGCGATGATCGCGCCTGTGCTGGTCCCAAAAACCAGATCGAATTTCTGGTGCAGTGGGCACCCGACCATAGCCTCGATTTCCTTGAGTACCCCCAGTGTGTAAAAGCCCTTGGCACCGCCGCCGTCTAGCGTCAGGACGCGCAGCAAGGCAGGTGACGTCGAGTCCTCCTTCGATTCCACCATTTTCAACGCCCTCCCAAAAACTGATGAACACATGCAATGCCGGCGATCATCAGCGCAATCCCGAGGCTGAAATCGTGCCGCGCCAGCGTCTCTGGCTTTAGGTGAAGCTCTGCGAAATTTTGCATGGCGCCCGTACCGATCCTTTTATCGCTGCGCCGCTTGTGGTTATCACAAAACGACGCATACACAAATCAAAATAGAGTCATGGACAGATTCTAGGGCAGACCATATACTTTCCGCAATAACCCGTACAAGCATTCGCTAACCCGAACGAGCCAGCCAGGATGTCGAACGAACAGCTTGCAGATCTAACCCAGCCACAACGCGACCGGCTCGCGTTCGTGGAGTTGCGCGTGCGCTTCATCGGGGAGATACGCCGCCAGGACTTGGTCACGCGGTTTGGCATCCAGTCCGCCGCCGCATCCAGGGATCTGGCGCTGTACAAGGAGTTGGCCCCGGGCAACATTGATTACGACTCCAAGGGCAAGTCCTACGTCCTGGGGCCGGACTTCCGACCCGTCTTCGACTTCCCCCCGGAGCGGGTGCTGTCGTGGCTGACCCAGGGCTTTGGCGATGGTGAGCCGATGCGGCTCAAGGCGTGGGTGGCCAGCGAGAGCCCGTCACGGCTCACGCATCCGGATCTGGATGTGCTTGCGAGCGTGACCCGTGCGATTCACCAGGAGTGTCCGCTCGGCATCGAGCACCACTCCATCTCCAGTGGCCGCACCGAGCGGGAGATCGTCCCATTCGCGCTGATCGACAACGGTCTGCGCTGGCACGTCCGCGCCTTCGACCGGAAGTCGCAGGAGTTCCGGGATTTCGTCATCACTCGGATCAAGCGCCCGGTCCTTATGAGGGATGCAGAGGTTCAGCCCCATGAGCGCAGTGATCAGGACATCCAATGGACCCGGATCGTGGAGCTGGAGATGGTGCCGCACCCGGACCAGCCCCGTCCTGAAATTACGGAGATGGACTACGGCATGGTTCGCGGGTCACTGCGGATGAAGCTGCGTGCTGCCACCGCCGGATACATCTTGCGGCAGTGGAGCGTGGACTGCTCTCCGGACCACAGTCTGCGCGGTTACGAATTCAGGCTCTGGCTGAAAGATCACCTGGCGCTGTATGGCGTCAAGAACGCTGTGTTGGCGCCGGGTTACCGCTCGCCCGACCAAAACAAGGGGGGGCAATAACGTGGCCTACGATCCAAAACGCGCGCTGGAACTGCTCCGGATCGGCTCCGGACGCGCCGATGCCACTTTCCGCGACGGCCAAGAAGATGCCATTCGTCACATCGTCGAAGGCAAAGGCCGCTTGCTGGTCGTGCAGAAGACCGGGTGGGGCAAGAGCTTTGTCTACTTCATCGCGACCAAGTTGCTGCGGGAGGCTGGGGCCGGCCCTGCGCTATTGATCTCGCCGCTGCTCGCGCTGATGCGAAACCAGATCGCAGCGGCAGAGCGGATGGGGGTTCGCGCCGCCACCATCAACTCCGACAACATGGACGACTGGACGGCAGTCGAGGGCAAGCTGGCCAAGGGGGAGATCGACATTCTCTTGATCTCGCCGGAGCGCCTGGCGAACGAGCGCTTCCGGACGCAGGTTCTGGCCGGCATCGCTGCACAAATTTCGATGCTGGTCATCGACGAGGCACATTGCATTTCCGACTGGGGCCACGACTTCCGCCCTCACTATCGCCTGTTGGAGCGGATCGTAAAAACGCTGCCGCCAAACTTGCGATTGCTCGCCACCACGGCAACAGCGAATAACCGCGTGATGGAGGACCTTGCTGCCGTGCTTGGTCCGAAGCTGGACGTCTCGCGTGGTGACTTGAATCGGACCTCGCTTTCCCTGCAAACGATCCGCTTACCCAGCCAGGCCGAGCGCCTTGCCTGGCTGGCAGAGCAGCTGGCCACGCTGCAGGGCCACGGCATCATCTACACGCTGACGGTTCGTGATGCCAATCAAGTGGCGCAATGGCTGAAGACCCAAGGCTTCAACATTGAAGCCTACACAGGTGAAACCGGCGATCGCCGAGAACAGCTTGAGCAGGCGCTGCTCAACAACCAAGTCAAAGCGCTGGTTGCCACAACAGCGCTAGGCATGGGTTACGACAAGCCGGATCTGGCGTTTGTCATCCACTACCAAATGCCGGGATCGGTCGTCGCCTACTACCAGCAGGTTGGTCGTGCGGGACGCGCACTGGACTCCGCCTATGGAGTGCTCCTCAGCGGTCAGGAAGAGTCTGACATCACTGACTGGTTTATCCGGAGTGCCTTCCCGACCCGACAAGAAGTTGCCGACGTCCTGGGAGCGCTTGAAGACGAGCCCAACGGGCTGTCTGTCCCCGAGCTGCTCAGTCGAGTCAATCTGAGCAAAGGACGTGTCGACAAGACGATTGCACTGCTTTCCCTCGAAGCGCCGGCACCCATCGCCAAGCAAGGCAGCAAGTGGCAGCTCACGGCGACAACGCTGAGTGAAGCGTTCTGGGATCGAGCAGAACGCCTCACCGCGCTACGGCGAGACGAGCACCAGCAGATGCAGGACTACGTCAGCCTGCCGTTTGGTGAGCACATGGGCTTTTTGATTGGTGCGCTCGACGGCGATCCAAGTGTCGTCACAGAACCTGCCTTACCACCATTGCCTGCAACCGTGGATACCGAGCTGGTCAAAGCCGCCGTCGAATTTCTCCGTCGAACCAGCTTGCCCATCGAGCCCCGAAAAAAATGGCCCGATGGTGGAATGCCCCAGTATGGGGTCAAGGGATTCATCGCACCTGCCCATCAGGCCGAATCCGGCAAGGCGCTATGCGTCTGGGGTGATGCCGGTTGGGGCGGCTTGGTTCGACAGGGCAAATACCACGATGGCTACTTTTCCGATGACCTCGTTGCTGCGTGCGTGAAGATGATTCAGGAGTGGAATCCGCAACCGAACCCGACCTGGGTGACCTGCGTTCCTTCGCTCCGGCATCCCGAATTGGTGCCGAATTTTGCGCAACGCTTGGCTGCGGCGCTGGGTCTGCCGTTTCATATGGTCATCGCAAAAACAGACGCAAGGCCCAAACAGAAAACAATGGCAAACAGTACACAACAGGCGCGCAACATTGATGGTTCGCTCGCACTCAACGGCCAGCCCATTCCTCCCGGACCAGTCCTCCTGGTGGATGACATGGTCGACTCGCGCTGGACGCTGACGGTTTCTGCGTGGCTGCTGCGCAAAAGCGGTAGTGGCGCAGTTTGGCCTATGGCCCTTTCACAGACGGGGCACAACGAATGATGCCAGTCCTCTCACCCAACACCCAGGCGATCCTGCTGCTGACTGCGCCACTCATTGCCGGACGAGGCACTGCGTCATCGGATCTGCTCTCGCCTGGTGAGTACAAACGTCTCGCGCGTCATTTGCGCGAAATCCAGCGTCAGCCTGCGGATCTCCTCTCGCCGGACGCAGCGGAGATCCTGCGTGCGTGCCAACCGGTGATTGATGAGATCCGCCTGCAGAAATTGTTGGGGCGCGGATTTCTGCTGAGCCAAGTGATCGAGCGCTGGCAGGCACGCGCCATTTGGGTGGTCAGCCGCGCCGACGCCGAGTATCCGCGCCGTCTGAAGGCCCGCCTGCGCGAAGACGCCCCGGCAGTGCTCTACGGCTGTGGCGACATGGCTTTGCTCGAAACCGGTGGGCTTGCCGTCGTCGGATCGCGCCATGTGGACGACGCCCTCATCGACTACACCATGGCAATTGGCCGGCTCGCTGCTCGGGCAGGTAGAACGCTTGTCTCCGGTGGCGCCAAGGGCATCGATCAGGCCGCCATGCGTGGCGCGCTCGAGGGTGGTGGAAAAGTTTGTGGCGTGCTGGCGGATAGTCTGGAAAAGACCACCATGAACCGCGAGCACCGCAATCTGCTGCTCGATGGGCAACTGGTGCTGATTTCGCCCTACGACCCGAGTGCCGGATTCAATGTCGGCAACGCCATGCAGCGGAACAAGCTGATCTATGCATTGGCAGACACCTCACTGGTGGTCAGCTCCGATCTCAACAAAGGTGGCACTTGGGCGGGCGCTGTCGAGCAGCTCGACAAACTCAAGTTTGTCCCGGTCTTCATTCGATCGACGGGCGAGTCTTCCGCCGGACTGGATGGATTACGAAAGAAAGGCGCACTTCCTTGGCCGAACCCGCAAGACGTGGATTCGTTCGAGGACGTGTTCAACGTGGCGATGCCAACGCCGACGGCATCCCCACAGGTTGGTTTTGCGCTGTTTTCAAACGAAGAACCAACGTCGGCTGACGCCAAGCCAACGGCGCCCGTGCCACCCGACGCCGCGTCAGCGCCCCAGGCCGAGAGCGAGCCATCGGCGTCGGTCGACGTTGTGTCCAATGCGCAGCCACCCGCACCAGCATTGGAAGAGCCGCCATCAGTCACACCAGAGGCTTTGGCGTCGACAGACGATGTCAAGGAATCTGCGCAGATGGAATCGAGCCCAGCCGAAGTGCTCTTCGCTGCGGTGCGCGCCACGATTAAGCAGCTATTGAGAACGCCGATGAAAGACGCCGAAGTGGCCGCCGCGCTGGACGTTTCCAGCGCGCAGGCCAAGGCGTGGTTGCAGCGTCTGGTCGACGAAGGCGTGATCGAAAAACGGAAGAAGCCAGTAGGTTACGTCGTCAAGCAATCGAGCCTGTTCGAGTGAGCGATGACAACAAATACCAATACAAATCGAATGACCGAATCAGATTAGGAATGACTCGATGCCCTTAACCCTGCCACAGCTAGAACGCCATCTCTTCAAAGCCGCCGACATCCTGCGCGGCAAGATGGATGCCTCCGAGTTCAAGGAATACATCTTCGGGATGCTGTTCCTCAAGCGCTGCTCCGACGTGTTCGACCAGCACCGCGAGAAGATCATCCAGGAGGAACTGGCGGCCGGCTTGAGCGAGGCGGAGGCCATCGAGAGCGCCAACCAGAAAGACTGGTACATGGAGGAAGGCTCCTTCTGGGTGCCACCCCAGTCGCGCTACGAGTACCTGCTCAATGAGGCCCACCAGAACATCGGCGACTTCCTGAACAAGGCGCTGGCCGGTCTGGAGACTGGCAACACCAGTCTTTACGACGTGCTGGAGCACATCAACTTCACCTGCAAAGTCGGCCAGAGCAAGATCCCCGACATCAAGCTGCGCTCGCTGATCAACCACTTCAGCCTGCACCGCCTGCGCAACGAAGACTTTGAGTTCCCGGATCTGCTGGGCGCTGCCTACGAGTACCTGATTGGCGACTTCGCCGACTCCGCTGGCAAGAAGGGCGGCGAGTTCTACACGCCGCGCTCAGTGGTGCGGATGATGGTTCGCCTGGTCAAGCCGGAGTTGCAGCACCACATTTACGACCCCTGCTGTGGCTCCGGCGGCATGCTGATCGCGGCAAAGGAATACATCGACGAACAGGGTCAGGAAGGCCGCAAGGCCAACCTGTACGGGCAAGAGGCCAACGGGACCGTGTGGTCCATCGCCAAGATGAACATGCTGCTGCATGGCATCAGTACCGCCGACCTGCACAACGAAGACACGCTGGCCAAGCCGCAGCACGTCAAGGGCGGCGAGTTGCGCCGCTTTGACCGCATCCTCACCAATCCACCGTTTTCCATTCCCTGGGGCACCACCGACAAAGACCAGAGCGGTCAGTCCACCTGGGCACCCGAGTTCCGTTCCGAGCGCTTCGGCTACGGCGAAGTGCCACTCGGTGCCAAGAAGGCGGACTTGATGTTCCTGCAGCACATGGTGGCGGTTTTGGCCGATGGCGGGCAGATGGCCACCGTCATGCCCCACGGCGTGCTGTTCCGGGGTGGCGAAGAAAAGACCATCCGCGCGGGCATGATCGAAAACGATCTGTTGGAAGCCGTCATCGGCGTCGCCCCCAACCTATTCTACGGCACGGGCATCCCCGCGTGCATCCTGGTGCTGCGCCAACGGGTGCAGAATGATATGGTCTAATAGACCCGGACACTCCAGTTAAGAGAAAATAGTCTTAATTGGAGGATGAAATGGAGCCTAGGAAACACTATACAAAGGAATTCAAGCTGGATGCAATCAGCTTGGTACTGGATCAGGGATTAACGATAGCAGAAGCTGCCAGAAGCCTGGAAATCAGGGCTAACATGCTTGGGCGATGGATCAGGGAGAGCCAGGCGGATACTAATGGTCAGGCATTCCGCGGTAATGGGAAACTGACACCGGAGCAGGAAGAAATCCGGCGGCTTAAACTAGAAAACAA
>NZ_QRCA01000057.1:0-1614 GCF_009833115.1 Nitrosomonas sp. GH22 | reverse complement strand
AAACTCCCGCAGGGTGGGTTCCTGTACCTGCAAAGCTACAGTCAGCCGTGCACCGTGTACCGTGAATGATTCACTGGTGCGCCGGTCTATGGCCAGGCTAGCGCCGTCCCATAACTGGTTAAGCATCGCTAGATTGCGCATAACACTATCCTTGCCCATGCCATGCGAACCAAACACAATGCCCGCTTCAGCCGATACCACGCCGCTGGAAGGCCAACGCTTCGCCAATCCATACGCCAGTGCTTCGGGGGTGGCGTCCGCGTATATTAGAGCATTTTTTATTTAAATATATGCATGCAATAGACTATTCTCTATTACAACTGATGGGGAAGGTTATGCATGCCTATTCACAAGATCTTCGGGATCGCATTCTGGGTGCGTTGGATCGTGGCGAAGGTCCAACGGCAATTGCCCGGCGCTTTGAGGTGAGTCGCATGTGGGTGTACAGGTACGCAAGTGATGGAAAGAAGGCCAGCGCCATAGTTTGCCGATGGGAGGTTATCGGCGATCCCGCATTGCGCACAAGGAAGCGCAGATTCGGCAATGGATAGAAGCCACGCCGGATCTAACGCTTGTCGAGCTCAGTGAACGGTTGGCTGCAGAAGGCATTCAGATCAAGGTGCCGGCGCTATGGCATCAACTGAACAAATGGGGGTTGAGTTTTAAAAAAAAACCTGCGCGCCAGCGAGCAATCGCGCACAGACGTACGTCAGGCACGAACTGAGTGGGCCCGCGAGCAGCAGCATTGGGATTGCCGTCACCTGGTCTTCCTGGATGAGACGGCAACGACCACCAACATGACGCGACAGCGGGGTCGCGCGCCGCGCGGCCAGCGCTGTGTGGCTTCGGTGCCCCACGGCCACTGGAAGAGCACCACCTTCATTGCGGGACTGCATCACGATGCGATCACCGCTCCGTTAGTGCTCGACGGCCCAATGAACGGGGCCGCGTTTCTCGCCTATATTCATCAAACCTGCCTGTGCCCCACGCTGCAGCCAGGTGACATTGTGGTGGCCGACAACCTGTCTTGTCACAAGGTTCCAGGCGTCCGCGCAGCCATTGAAGCGGCAGGTGCCACGCTGCTCTACTTACCGCCGTATTCGCCTGATCTGAATCCAATCGAGAAAATGTTCTCCAAACTCAAAGCCCTATTACGCAAAGCCGCCAAACGAGCCATGGATGCCTTATGGGCACAGATCGGCAAAGTGTTGGATCTGTTCACTCCGGAGGAGTGTGCCAACTACTTCGCTTCATGTAGATATGTAAACAAGTAAGCCAAAAATGCTCTAGAGAGCAGAAAACAATATTGCCTTATTTATATACTTTATATGCTATGATTACCCATAGTTTGCTAAAGTATTGTTAGTGTATTGTTTCTGCCGTTGGGCAGATCAAAGCAACCAAGTGTATAACTCGCTGATTGCTTCATTCAGCCTGCCCGGTTGGTGATTGGCGTCACTACCGGGCAATCCCTTGTATCTAGTGGTCAAGGGTGGTCAATAGTACCATATGTTGTGCTTTGTACAAATACTACCCAGATCCTCTATTGGCTGGAATCTTTTTGTCATATTCCTTTCATCTCAATATATTCTCCCCACCATTGCATCATTTTCC
>NZ_QRCA01000056.1:0-1302 GCF_009833115.1 Nitrosomonas sp. GH22 | reverse complement strand
GTGTGGGTGTATCAGGTACGCAAGCGATGGAAAGAAGAAGGCCAGCGCCATAGTTTGCCGATGGGAGGTTATCGGCGATCCCGCATTGCGCACAAGGAAGCGCAGATTCGGCAATGGATAGAAGCCACGCCGGATCTAACGCTTGTCGAGCTCAGTGAACGGTTGGCTGCAGAAGGCATTCAGATCAAGGTGCCGGCGCTATGGCATCAACTGAACAAATGGGGGTTGAGTTTTAAAAAAAACCCTGCACGCCAGCGAGCAATCGCGCACAGACGGACGCCGGGCACGAACTGAGTGGGCCCGCGAGTAGCAGCATTGTGGTGGCCGACAACCTGTCTTGTCACAAGGTTCCAGGCGTCCGCGCAGCCATTGAAGCGGCAGGTGCCACGCTGCTCTACTTACCGCCGTATTCGCCTGATCTGAATCCAATCGAGAAAATGTTCTCCAAACTCAAAGCCCTATTACGCAAAGCCGCCAAACGAACCATGGATGCCTTATGGGCACAGATCGGCAAAGTGTTGGATCTGTTCACTCCGGAGGAGTGTGCCAACTACTTCGCTTCATGTGGATGTGTAAATAAATTAAAAATGCTTTAGTGCGTCTTGAAACAAAAAATAGCCAGAAAAAGTTGTGTTTTGCCTAGAATTGATAAAATCTCAGGAAAATTAAAGAAATCATAATTTTTGGATCAATGATGGTTATTGGCACAGATGCTCCTAAAAATAATTTATGCCGGATACAATTCGTATAATCTTTCAGTCAAAATGAATTATCCAGTGTGCATCTCGGCAAAATTGTGTAACCGATCTTTGCAATAAGCTGGAAATGAAAGTAAAATCGCGCGGTTCGAGGCATTGATAGGCAGCGTATTAAAAATTTAATGGAGAACAAAAGAATCATATGGCAAATACAGCGCAAGCTAAAAAGCGGGTGAGGCAAAATATCAAGCAGCGAGAGCGAAACTCTGGATTGCGATCCAGGCTGCGTACTGCGATTAAAAGCGTCAGAAAGGCAATAGTGGCTGGTGACAAAAATCTGGCCGAGACTGTGTTCAGAAAATCAGTCAGTATTATTGATTCGATCGCAAGCAAAGGAATAATCCACAAAAATAAAGCATCGAGACATAAGAGTCGTCTTTCTGGTGCAGTTAAGGCAATGGGTTGAGTTACTGAAACTAAAATCTGCGTATCAAAAAAATTTCCAGAAATGGAAGTATAAAATGTTGATAGAACAGCTACAAAGGAGAGAGAGATGAGATTAGGGGAGTATTTGAAGGGGATGCTGCTGTGTGCGGGCCTGTTG
>NZ_QRCA01000055.1:0-4337 GCF_009833115.1 Nitrosomonas sp. GH22 | reverse complement strand
TGTTTTCTAGTTTAAGCCGCCGGATTTCTTCCTGCTCCGGTGTCAGTTTCCCATTACCGCGGAATGCCTGACCATTAGTATCCGCCTGGCTCTCCCTGATCCATCGCCCAAGCATGTTAGCCCTGATTTCCAGGCTTCTGGCAGCTTCTGCTATCGTTAATCCCTGATCCAGTACCAAGCTGATTGCATCCAGCTTGAATTCCTTTGTATAGTGTTTCCTAGGCTCCATTTCATCCTCCAATTAAGACTATTTTCTCTTAACTGGAGTGTCCGGGTCTATTAGACCATATCAAATCGCTTCACTTTGCCCGTTACATAGAGCTACGAGTAATGCGGTCTGCGAAGGCTTTAATTATCCGAATAATTGGATTTCGTCACGTGACAAAAGTCAATAATCCCTGGTGTGTTTTAAGTACTGAAAAGAGGTGATGTTTGGTGGGTTTATTGTTGTTGGTTTCGGGTGGGACGATGTGGCTGTATTTCTTGCCAAGTAGAAAGCCGTCCTTGCGAGGAGGCATAGCCGACGAAGCAATCCAGCTTAACTGTTACAACAAGGGGAATCAGTAATTTTGTGTATTATTATTACCGTGGCTTTGAATCACTGTACTGCTGATGACTTAAAAACCAGGAAAACCGGAATCAATAATATTTGATGGCTTGTTTTCTTCATTCAAGATCTGGCCCTGGTTTTCTATGCAGGTGTTAGAGGATGCGCAAATTGGCGCATCAGGCAGGTTAATTCACTTAATATGAAATTTCAAGTCAAGCGCCTTGATAACCTTAATCACCGTAGAGAATTCCGGATTGCCGTCAGGAGATAAAGCCTTATAAAGTCCCTCACGAGTCAGGCCAGTTTCATGAGCAAGCCAGGTCATTCCACGGGCACGTGCAATATCACCTAATGCAGCACAAATGAGACTACCATCCCTGGATCTTCTTCCGCACAGGCTTCAAAATATAATTTTATATCCTCATCTGTTTTGAGCAGCTCCACCACATCCCAGCGGGAAAAATTTTCAGCCATAAATCACTCCTTCCACTCTTTCGCAATCGTGACGGAACGCACAATATCTGCATCCCGGGTAGATTTATCACTACCAGTCAGCAGCACGATAACTCTTGGACCTTTACGCATGTAATAAACTCGACGATTCAGGGAAAATCGCAAAAAGCTGTCCTTGCGGCTGCGAGCGTAACGTGGCAGGAAGTAATCCAGCTCAACTGTTACAACAAGGGAAATCAGTAATTTTTTGTATTGCTATTGCCGTGGTTTCTAAATCATTACGCTACTGATGACTTGAAAGCCAGGAAGGCTAGAGTCTATAATATTTTACAGATTGCTTTCTTTATTCAAGATTTGAGATTTGACCTCGGTTTTCACAGTTCTTGATAAACCTAATCATATGAGCTCACTTTCTCTTATCCACGTGGTAACTCTATTCCACATACTCTTCGATATAACATAACTGCGTACGAATCAGTCATGCCTGATATAAAGTCAGTTGCACTAAGTAACTTCGTGTACTTACTACAGCTTGCTTTATATTGTTGTGGAATAAGTTGATATATTTTTTTCTCTGCGGGAGTTTTATTTTTCTCATCCTTTACCATTGCAGGTACGACCTTTTCCAATAAGCCACCAAGCACATCAAAACCAGCGGCTTCAATGTATAGAACGTTTGATGCGGCATAGACTTTCTGCTGTGAAAGCTCCTTTATTTTTTCTAACTGTAAATTCTCATATTTACAAATCTTCGACATTAAACCATGTTGAAATCTCCCCTTCATAATTTCATCATAATTATATTTAAATACATCAATAGCAGAGAAAATTAAATTGTTGATAACTTTAGCTCGCAAATATTCTGTTTTACCTTTAAGGTCGTCTTGTCTATTATAAATATATTCGTTAAATCCTCTGTTGCATGCGATTGGTTTCAATAGAGATTCTACCTCCTCGAACGAGACTCTGCCGACTCGAAACCCATCTTCTAAATCAATTATTCCATAGCAAATATCATCTGCAGCTTCCATCAAAAATGCCAATGGATGCCGTGACCAAGTATTATCCTTTTTCTTAATTAACCCTAATTCTGTGGCAATTCTAGCGAATGAATCAGCGTCATCGCGAAAAAAACCAAACTTCTTCTCACTAATATCTTCAGGATTAGGATTTAATATGGATGAGCCTCTTGGGTATTTACTAAAAGTACCGAGTACAGCATATGTAAGCTGTAATCCCCCTCTATTAATTGCATTTTGAAGGCGTGACAGAATCCTAAAACCTTGAGCATTTCCCTCAAATTTACAAAAATCTTTTTTCTCTGGATCAGTTATAACTTCTGGGAATTTAGCCTCAGGCTCCTTCTGGAACCAGCTACGTATTGATTCTTCGCCCGAATGTCCAAACGGAGGATTACCAATATCATGGGCTAAGCAAGCTGCAGCCACAATATTTCCATAATCTTGCGGATTTTTATTATCATAACCGTATTTTTTGTTGATAAACTCTCCTGCCAAGGTTCCTAGAGATCTTCCTACACAAGATACCTCAATACTGTGTGTTAAACGTGTTCTGACATAATCACTCTCAGCGAGAGGGAATACCTGTGTTTTATCTTGCAATCTCCTGAATGCACTAGAAAAAACAATACGATCATAATCTCGTTGAAACTCTGATCTTGGATTACTATCATCAGAATTGATTATTTCTTCCTTGCCTAATCTTGTGGAAGAAAGGAGCTTTTCCCATTTCATAACTTCCTCGGCCATATCTTCTCCAATATCTAATAATCTTGAAGAGAATAAAGAAATTATAGTAGCCGTGATAATAGGAATAGAGACTAATTTTTGTATTTATTCAATCAATTGGTCCAGCATCATAAAACTAATATGAAGTAAGAGTTAAGAGCTCTTATACTTGATTAGAGGAGAAGAGTAAAAATACAAAATTAAAAACCAAGGATAGATTGATTTGCCGATGCAACTCTTGTTTCCAGTTTGATTTTATTATTGAAGTATTCAAGAATTTCACTTGAGTGATTTGAAATCATCGATAAAACATCATTCGCAGATCTTATTGGAATAAACTCTTTCTTCGGGGAAATATAAACCAAAGCGTATTTATTTTGCTGGATAAGATTCAGCACGTTATTGAGCGTACCTTTACTTTCGCCATCCCAGATCATAAAGCCGTAATCAGCATCAAGACTCATTTGAGCATCTTTCATTGCAAAGTAGGCAAAATCTTTTTTTCTGCCACTTGACTCAACAGCTCTCACTTGCCAGCTACCCACATTGTTCCTACATTTGCCATCCATACAATAAACGATTACATCTTTGTAACCTTCATCCGCAAAGAATGATTGAACAGCTTTATCTGCACCTTTTGCATCACCGATAAGTACCGTATGCTTATTGGTAATTAAATTATGTAAACGAGTTCTTATGGCAGGATTTAATCTCCCCAGACTCCTTGAGCCACCAAAAAATACATTACTCATACATGCACCCTGGTTCGAGTTATGGCAAGCACATAGACAGTTCGCGCTTGCCCCTGTGTCATTACCGCTTCAGTTGCCGATTCAAGTGTAGCACCAGATCTATATAAATCATCAACAAGCAATATACTTCTACCGCTCACTTGATGAGGATCAGCCTGAAAAACTCCAGCCAGCATGCTTTTCCTTACTTCAGGATCTGTTACTGATTTAAGTTCGCTGGTATTTTTATTTTTTACCAGCGCCGTATCAGAAAACGATGAAGAAAAACCATCAGCTAATCCTCGCGCTAATTGTTTAGTTACCGTTCTTGTAGGATTAGACGACGGTATGGGAATAATTAAATCAAATTTACCCTGACTATAAGGGCCGAGATAGTGAATCGCAGCCTTCAAAATCTTGACCAGAGCAGCTTGATCGTTTTTATATTTGAAGCGATAGAGCTGCTCACCAATTTCACTTCTAGTGTTATCAAAAACCAGATAGCCAAATTCATTTTGGCCTGCAATTTGACTGTCAACGGTATGCCGATCAAGAACTACTCCTGCTTTCCATGGGCCTTTAATTCCTTGCGGATGTAATTGCATAGCCTCTCCTTTTCCCTTAATCATAAACAAACAAAAAACTCTCTCAGCGAGATTTCTAATCTAACCTTGCGCTTCCCTATTAACGACTGAATCGTCCCGGGTTTTGAGGAGGCTGTTTGGTTAAAGTCAAGCCACCGGAATGGCTTCCCTGGCGAATTGCCTATAGTAGTTTACCTCAGCTTCTGCGGGAGGGATGTAACCGATTGGTTCCAGCAGCCGCTGGTTGTTGACCAGGCTACCCATTCCAGCG
>NZ_QRCA01000054.1:0-13703 GCF_009833115.1 Nitrosomonas sp. GH22 | reverse complement strand
TTGTGATGGCTTATAACTTCGCCAAAAGACTAAAAGCTCTCAAAGGCCTAACACCCTATGAATACATCTGCAAAATCTGGAAAAATGAGCCAGATCGTTTTATCTTTGACCCATTCCAGCACACCGTGGGACTAAACACTTAGAACCTGTTCAAGATCTCGATCAAGAGATGCAATACAAGGCAAAATTGAACGAGAAAGCAGAGCATACTTGAAGTATGTGAGCATTTTGAGTTCAATTTCAACGCCGTAATGCGCTCTTCAGTGAGATATTGAACAGGTTCCTATATCGAAAAGCTTCAAAAATCAGCTCATATCAAGATTGTATTCGCAGCATATCGAGATTTAGCCTTTGTATCAGCAGAAACTTGCTGCGCTACGTCCGCAGTCACAAAGGTGACGAAGAGATGGGCTGCTTCAGCGCTGAAGATTTTACAAAATAACGCCACGGTAACCCAAAAAATGCTCATCTTACTAATTAATATATCTGGAAGACATCAGGGCCTGCTGAGATTCACCTGGAGTTGATGACAGCGGATACCAGATAAATGGCTGATGAGAAGCTGCAGCCGGTCTTGTCGCTGCGAAAAGCAATACGCTTGAACTCTTTGCGTTTTCCAAAGAAATTTTTTATGAGATGGCGCCATTTGTATATCTCCGAATCAATGGCCAGAGGATTTTTGCGTCGACTCATCTGAGAGATCACCACGTGATAGTCTCGCTGCTGTAACGTTTGAATCAACCAGTTTTGCATCAAACGTTTTGTCTGCCAGCAAGGCGCCAGAATCTATGCCAGTGATCAGCTCCTTGACGCCTTTGATGTCATGGCGCTGACCCGGCATTGAATTTTCTGCGACGAAAATAGAGGGGAACGAATCCGTGTATTCATGAACTGGATAAATAACCTGCAATACTGGCGCTATTTCATACTTTGACTATTCCGTCCATACCTTATTCTCACTTACGCCAGTTTAAAAATTATTAAACCCATCTACGTTGTCACATCTGTTTTTAAAATTGATCAACCTTTTCGAGGTTCATATTGAAATACGATTCAGCAACTGGTTGGCCTCGAAGTTATTTATGGAAAACATTATGGCACTTTATATGACTCAACCTATGACCTCCCCCAACACGATAAAAATTACGTACTATCGAAAGCAAAGCCAACCTCATCCGAGTCACGAAGAATCAGGAGCTTTCACTGCAGCAGCCAAATCAAATTATGCAACGTTTAATCACATTCCTGAGAGCGACGTCGAAGAAGGTATCTATAAAAGCTCGCAGGGTGTTCCTACTGGGGGAAAAACTTACGAGATTTAAGGAGAGAGTTAGGTAACGGAGATACTCCAAATTACGTATGGACGTGTACCAACCATCATGATGTATTGTTACGATCACATGACAAATAAATACCTGGTATTTTAAGGAAAATAAATTATGGCAGCAATTACAAAGGCATTAATTGGCGAAGATGCGAGCGGTGCTCTGAGAGATGAATGTTCAGCTCATCTTGATTCTCTTATGGCTCTTGGACAGGCCAAGTCTCAGTACTACGCGGAAAAAATTAATACGAGTCTATTAGGTGCGGGTCAAGGGACTGATAAAACGTTCCCTATCTCATCTATACAATCCTTCATCTATCAGACAAAAGCCTACACATCAGATAACGCAAAAAACATCAGCAGTGTTGTTAATGACTCCATTAAGGGCTTTGTATCGGGAGATACTACATCAGCCGTTAATACCATGGTATCTGGCTTTGTTGATATTTTATTTGGTTCAGCAGAGGGTTCTGAAAGTGAGATTATAAGATACTGTGCGATTCTTGAAGGCGTGTCTATGATTCGCCTTGATTTTGCTGGCTGGTCGCGTTCAGTTACATCCAAGCAATTGAAAAGTAAATGCGATAAGGTAAGTGCTTTTGTACTCTACAGATCAATCGTGGATATGAAAAAGGTATCTCTGAATGATTTCATATCAGTATATCAACTCACGGTAAAGGCAGAGAATAAGGATCTTGATGCAGCTGGTGTGTTGAAAAAATGCCAAGAATTATACTATCTATTTAACCCGCAAGATAAGCCTGCAAATATGCTTAAAGCATCAATCCCTCCTTTGAGGGAGGAGACGTTTCAACCATCAATAGGACATGAATCACTAGACGTTTTCAGAAAGCAGCTAGTTACATTATAGGACACCTCGAATAACCCGAGGTTTTCAGTAAATCTTGCCGCGAAATGATGGCCGCGACCGAATTCGGTTCTAGTCTCATGACAAATCGCCGTTTTTACCCCGAATCGTCCTGGACATTGGCGATTCGGCCCATTTCGGGTATCAAAGTGCCTTGATTCCTGTCTCCCCAAAGTAGAGCAACGCTTCAGATTGTAGCAAGTCGCCACCATCGTCATCGCTGCTGTGCTGCTTGGGCGCCGGCACCAACGTGGCGTCGATGATCTGACTGCCGCGCGCGATGAAACCCCTGCTGGAGAAGCTGCGCGGAGACGCCGTCGAACAGGGGGCTATGTGATTTTATCGACAAGAGAAGAACGGGTTTCAGGACAGCGTAATTTTACCAAGTCGACCAAGAAGGGGCGAGTCGATATTTTTCGAGGCGCCCAATAATCTACATTTGTGTTTGCTACATCAGCATAAAGAACTTACAAGAAATACTATAAACGATATTTTCATTATATTTCTTTCAGTGGAAAAATAGGACAGTAACTTTTTTTACTCTCAATATTTTTTATAACTGATGTTATTTTAATAGACAACTGCACGAAATGTCAGAATTCAGTAACACTAATTATTATTATTAGATTATTCCACCGCTCGTCAGACAATTGATTTCCGCAGCTACATCTAATTATCTCATGTGTAAGTGCAGCATCTCAGGCTTATAGATGATACTTATTAAAAGTGTTGCAATCACGTAAAAATAATCTGCGCAACCGACTAAATATCCTTCTTTACGCGGCTATTCATCAATGTAATATTTTTATATTGATTTACTACATCTCTGCATTTGGCTAATTTTAGCTACTTTGAAACCTATTTAAACAACATAAAAAAGAGCTTATAAATGATTTCAAGCAACTGGATCAAAGGTGTTTTATTAGTAATAATATGTACATTCTCATTATCTTCAACAGTAATCCTCGCCGCAAAAAATCATCCAAAACCATTACCGACATATCAGTATCTCGATGTTTACAACAATTATCTGCAACCTGTAGCAACCGCAATAGATTATCACTCCGGGTTGATTTATCTCTTTAACTACGATAAAGACAAGCTGATTACCGTCGAACCAACAAGTCTCTTCGGGTGGCCAGGAAATGTTCCATTACAGCATACGCTTGTATTTCCAGAAGGTGATAAGATTTTAATCACAACTGATAACACAGCAGAACATTCTGCTTACATTGTCATACTGAAAGTAAAAGATATTAACTGGGATGCAGGAACAACTTCACTTGAAGTAGAAGCTACAATAGCTATAGATAATCCAGGAACACCAGCAGAGTTTCCGTTTGTTGAACCTGTCAACAATGTCCAAAATATCCCTCACTGGTTGGTAGGGAGGGGAACAACACAGATACATGGCCCCACAATTCTGCCTTACTCAGATTTTGTTTATCTAACTGAACTTACTTCAGATAGAGTGCGTGTCTTCAACCATAAAACAAATGAACTTGTAAGTGGCGTGGATCCTATTGTCATCCCTGATTATACGGAACAAACGCACGGCATCATGTTTAATAAATCAGGAACAATTGGTCTTGGAACTGGCTATTTCTTTGATAACAGTCTTATCGACGTCTATAAACCTAATAGACAAACAGGGGAGCTGCAAACGATAGGACAGATCAAGCTGGGTGATGAAGAACGGCACGCGGCATTTACCCACTTTGTATATTGGCTGGATGAACGATATGCTGTGACTGCTTCTATGCAGCTTGATAAGACCTCGCTTACTTCTGTTAATACTAAGCAGATTATCCCTCCCAGCGTGTGGTTACTTGATACATTAGAGGGCACCGCAAAGAAGATTATTAACCATACCAATAATGCAAATGGGGCAGGTATTTTCCGTTCTCCTTCTGATCTTGCAGTAGTCAATGGCAAACTCTATATCGCAGAAGAAGATTCACTTGATTTCACGTTTGCCAATGACGGATACATTTCTGTATTTGATCTGACTGATCGTAACAAGCCACGATTCCTGAAAAGACTTAAACCTGGCCGGGAGCTACCCAACGGATATGCAGTAGCTCACACAATCAGCCCGACACCGGATAATCGTTTTCTGATAGTCGCAAGCTGGGTTTCAGGTTATGTACTCAAAATAGATACAGAGACAGATACTGTTGTCAAAGCCTGGGGACCGAATGATGGCCTAACCAAACCGCATGGTATTTGTACTGCCGGTGGTCTTCGCTAGCTGTAGTAAAGAAAACTGATTCATCTTCTTTTATCCAAAAAATTATCAGATAAAAATTAGGATGAATCAGTTTAAAAACAAGTAATGAATGCAAAACAGTTATTAAGGATGACTAATGAAAAAAATAGATGGAATGAAATTGAGGGCCTTTCGGAATTACTATTTTCAAGTTATTACTATCTTATTCCTTACTCTTGTACAAGCTGATATCAGAGCAGCAACTATTACATTATCCCGTCCAATAACATTACAGCCAGAAACAATCATTCACCTCGAACAAGCTAGTACAACTGGTACCAGTCAGTGGAAGCTCATTGTTTTCGGATTTACTCACTGCAAAGATGTCTGTCCGATGTCACTTGTTAATTTATCCACGATGGTTAAAACAGCAATTAGTGAACAGATTGATATCAATGGAATTTTTGTCACGGTTGATCCGGATAGAGACACAGAAGCAATCTTGGCCAATTATACGAAAAGCTTTGGCACCGACATTTCCTATTTACGTTTTGAAGGAGAAGAACTGGAGCGTTTCAAAAACGCCTTTCAGGTAGAGGCTATCTTTTATACAAAGAATGTGGGTAACCAAACCCATTATCAGGTTGATCACAGTACCACAGCCTTTCTGGTCGATCCAGCAGGAAGAATTAGAGTAATTTTTGATGCTTTAAAAGATGCCAGAGATATGGCAAGAATTTTTCATGAAGACAAAAAATTATTCAAATCATGAATAGGATGATATTAGTTGCAATCCTATTCATGGTAACAAAATCTGTTTTTAGCATGACAATAGATCCTGATCCCCGAATAATTGTCTCTTTTATGGACAAAACCATTTCTCCCGAATTGGACATATTACGGGTAATGGCAGGTATTTCATCTGATAACAATCATCTCATATTCGAAGTTAAAACGAGAGGGGAGCGCTTGCAGGGAAGCAAGCGTGATTATCTACTTCTACACATTACACATGGAAAAACGTATGTACTTCTTTTACCTATCAACAAAGAAAAAGAGAATCAGGTGATAGTATATGAACGTTTATCTCAATCCAATGGCGATGATCATGCTTCCCCCATCCTGGGCAGATTCATTAGAAATTCATCCCTGATGAATTTTAATATCACACCCATTTCCCAAGGAGGAGAATTTAGTATACCGCTCGATTGGATCGATTTTAATACAAATCTCAGTTTCGACGCTTATACAGTTCAGGCAAAGGTCAAAGGAAATACTCTGGAAATTGACAAGGTATATGATTGGGCAAGAAAGGGAAGAACACATATTAATAAAGAATCACTTTCTGCTATTACATTGCTCAATAAAATCTGTACTCCCACAAGTAACAAGCAGAGGTTCTAGTTCTTACGAAAAAGAAGAATGCCAAAGAACTGATAGGAAGAAAACAGAACTGATTGACATCCTCCTTCGCCTAAAAGGCGGAGGATTCCTACGACGCTCAGGCGCAGCATTGAGCTGCTTCGGCAAATTCCTGCTGCTGGTGACCTTGTTGCATCGCCCACTTCACAGGCGAACCGGGCGTGTCCCGCCCTTAAAATATTGATCGCACCGACCACATCGGTGTTTCCCTCGAAACTGCATTCCATGCACTCAAACTGCACTTGCATCTGGCGGTTGTCCGCCGACACATGGCCACAAGCTGGGCAGGTACGAGCAATGAGATAACTGTCCGGTTTCATTAAACCACATCATGACGCCGGCGGAAGTGACTGACCGCAAAGGATGGCATTGCAAGCCCTAAAACGCTGCAAGCAGAGTCTGGGGCAGGTCAAAAGTCTGCTGTGCAATAGAGCGACTATACCGGAGAACCATTTGAGGCATGCGAGAAATTCTGGGCGAACTTGTCACGGTGCAGATTGCCAAGCGCAGTGAACTGCACACTTTAGTCCCCGCAGATAATCTTAATTAAATCTGTAGATTAAGAGCGGAGTCTGGAATCGAATGTAAAATCACGAACAATCTCAATTTCTACTTCTTTCATCGCTGGATGATTTGGGTTGATCACTATGTTTCTGGCTTCCAGGATCACCGCAGAGGGCACAATTAGACCAAGATATTTTCCTTTGCGTAAGAACGAATCACCATAAGCTGCTGCTGTTGGTGATCCTGGAAGGGTATTCCAATCATCTGGCAAAGCATCGAGTGGCGGAGTTTTATAGAAATTATTGTCATCAGGTAGAGTTATTCTGACGACCATGAGATTCAATGGAAGAATCGATCCTGTATGTACTAGCTTTTCCAGTGCTGCAATTTCCAGCGAGAGCCCTGCATAAATTGTAGGTATACCAGCGCTATTCCAACGTTGCCCTTTTATGCTAGCTCCGTATCCGGTACGGTCGAGAGCAAATTCTTTCCTGGAAATCCTCCAGGCAAATACTAAGCAACACTGCCATAAGCAATGGAAGCCAAAACTTTCCTGACTTCATCGGCGCCCATATCCGTATCAAGTAATGATAGAGGGGATTCGCCTAAAGCCAGATTAGATTCGAGCATCCAGCGTCTTGCCAGATCTGACGAATCAAAAACCTTTCCTGCTTCAGCCTCAATGAGTGCAATTCGTGCCAATCTTTCGGATTCCAAAGGACCAAGCTTTCCACCCGATTTAATCTTTCGGGTAATAGTCGCATCAGAGATGCCAATTAATTTTGAAAGCTTTGCTTGAGATATATTGTAGTAGCAACCCGCTTCAACTAAATGGACTACTTTTACTCCGCCTCGTACCATTTCAATTCTCTTTGCCGGAGACATCTTCCGGATCATCGCCCCCCATTCCTGGAAAGAATGTCCGGTTGGCTCTTTCTTTTGTTTGGCTTGCTTTAATTCAATGCCCATTATTTAATACCATCAAATGAATAAAATTTTATAATCATTTGATCATAATCTTGATAGAGATTCAAGCAAGCGGCCCTGTCGCAAATGTTCTTAACGTGCAAAGCCACCCTTATCTGCGAACACAGTCATCCGGCTAAAGCCATAAACTGCTTACAAACTACGGGCAACAGGGATCGCCTTCTTTGGCAACTGTTTGACGAGCTGGTAGCTCATTTCAGCTCCCGGGCAAATTAGACCACTACAGATTGGTAGATACTTGAGCGATGACAATCCACCATTGGGCTCATACGGAATTCTTCTTGTTACGCGCGAGCCCTGCCTGCACAGCGGTGATCGCGACAGTATTTACGATATCCTCGACCGTGGCGCCACGCGAGAGATCATTCACGGGACGGTCCAGGCCCTGCAGCACAGGGCCGACCGCAATGGCACCGGCCGAGCGTTGCACAGCCTTATAGGTATTATTGCCCGTATTCAGGTCGGGGAAGATGAAAACGGTGGCGCGACCAGCAACAGGTGATCCAGGCAGCTTCGCAGCCCCGATCACTGGGTCGCTCGCTGCATCATATTGAATCGGACCGTCGACAAGCAACGTGGGCTGGCGCTCGCGCACAAGCTGAGTGGCCCGGCGCACCAAATCGACCTCGGCGCCGCTGCCCGACCCACCCGTCGAGTACGAGAGCATCGCAATGCGAGGCTCGACCCCGAACTGGGCGGCTGTCTCGGCCGATGAGATCGCAATGTCGGCGAGCTGCTCGGCGTTCGGGTTGGGATTCACCGCGCAGTCACCATAAACGAGCACCCGATCCTCAAGCAACATGAAGAAGACGCTTGACACAACTGAGACGCCAGGGCGCGCGCGGATGATCTCGAAGCTCGGCTTGATTGTGTGAGCGGTGGTGTGCGCGACACCCGAGACCATACCGTCGGCGAGGCCAAAGTGCACCATCATCGTGCCAAAGTAGCTGACATCGGTGACCCGGTGACGGGCCTCCTCAATCTTGACGCCCTTATGCGCGCGCAACCGCGTGTACTCTTCGGCGAACTGCTCGCATAACGGCGACTCTGCTGGATCAATGACATCGGCACGATCGAGGTCAAGCCCCAACTCGGCTGCACGCTGCCTTACCGAAGCGGGCTGGCCAAGAATAGTGAGTCGCACCACACCGCGCAAAAGTAGCGTGCTCGCAGCACGCAGGATCCGGTCGTCACTGCCCTCCGGCAGCACAATATGCGACTGAAATGTCGCTGCTCGCTCGAACAACTCGTACGCAAACATGAGTGGGGTGACGACGCCACCAGTGTACACCCTCAGCCGCGAGCGCAGGTCAAACACATCGACGTGCTCCCGGAACAGAGCAAGGACTGTATCGATTTTGCGACGCGAGTCGGGCGTCAGAACACCGCGGGCGCGGACAATGCGTTGCGCCGTGTCGAACGTGCCAAGGGAAGTGCGAATGATGGGCAACCGCGAATCAATGCCATCGAGCAATCGCTCGATATCGGGTGAGAGCGCGAAGTCGCCATTGAGCACCACCGCCGCAAGGGTTGGAAAAGTTACAGCCTCGTGCGCCATTACAACAGCAAGCAGAGTCTCGGCCCGGTCGGCGGCAACCACAATGGCTGCACCTTCGATGAGTCGCGGCAGCACGTGCTCCATCGCCATACCAGCAATAACGAGGCCGGGTACTTCACGACTCAGCAGTTCCTCGCTACCGCGTACCAAAGTTCCCTCGACCGCCTCAAGCACTGACGCAACCGTTGGAGCCACAAGCAACACCTCCTCCGGAATCGCCCAGACCGGGGTCATTGGCGGCAACACAACGGCGACCGCGCTGCGAATGTGATCGAGCGCGTCAGGATCCGCCCGATTGACCAGGGTGGCAAGCAGTGAGACGTGTGCAGCCTGGAGCTGCTGCAGACTCAGTTGAGCAAGCTGCGCGAGCTCTGCGGCAGTCCGCGCCGCAGACTGACCGAGGATCTCGGGGCCGCTCTGGGACGAGCGCCCGCCCAGCACGAGCAGCACCGGTGAGTCGAGGTGCGCTGCAACCCGCGCGTTGAAGGCAAGCTCGCTCGGCGCTGCAACGTCGCTGAAGTCAGATCCCACAATAATGACCGCATCACATTGCGCTTCGAGCGCTTTGAATCGAGCCACGATTTGCACCATGGCAGCATCCGGGTCGTGCGCGGCGTCTTCATAGGTCACGCCAACGCATACCTCATAGGGGATCATGCCGCCCGCGCGCTCGCGCAACAGCTCAAGCACACGATCTCGTTGGCTGCCGGAGCGAATAAGCGGCCGAAAGATACCCACAGAAGGGATATCCGCGAGAAGAGCATCGAGTAGTCCAAGTGCTACGGCACTCTTACCGGTGCGCCCCTCGGCAGACGTCAGGTACAAACTCTTGGCCACGACGCTAGTTTAGTGATGGGCGAGCATTTCTCCCGCTACGGCTGCGTGACCTTTGCCATTCCTGCCGTATGGCCATGCACGGGGATGCTTTGACTGATCCTATGGCATTGCATTCGATACATGGAATCTGCATCAGTCCGCCGATCGGATCGCACAGGTACAAGACGGACAAATGCCCCGCCTCCATAACATCTGCCGCCATTCAAATACCATTGCGCCCTTTGATAATTATTAATAAACCAAGATATATCATTCCGGGCCGTGGCCTGAGTACAGCCAAGCTCGGCTATGAATAGAATAACTTATGCAGTTCCCAAACGCGCCTATTCACCGATTTTTCACTCCTGCGCTGGCTCCATCGTGACACTATAGCTGCCATGACGTGCGGCACCGTTGAGTTTGGCACGCAGATAGAGTGCAGCCTGAGTACTTGCGGCATTACCTGCATTGCCTTTCCAGGCCTGTAAGGCAGGCTGCTGCAATGCACGGCCGTACGAGAAACTCAGGTCCCAGGGTTGCGGTGCCAGACAATTCATGGCATTGAGATTGGCAGTCGCCTCCTCCGGAGTCAGCCCACCAGACAGAAAATTGATGCTGGGGACAGCCGCCGGCACGGTGCGCCGCAGTACCCTGATCGTCTGCTCAGCCACCTCCTCCGGGCTGGCCTTCTGGGCGTGCGTTTTACCCGGGATTACCATGTTGGGCTTCAGCAGCATATGCTCCAAAATTACGTGATAGCAGTGTAATGCATGAAATACTTCATGCAGCACCGCTTCAGTGACTTCAGCGCATCGGTCGATGCTGTGATCGCCATCGATGAGCACTTCGGGTTCAACGATGGGCACAATGCCCAGCGTCTGGCAGATAGAGGCATACCGCGCCAAGACCTCGGCATTGGCCTCGATGGCCAACCGGCTCGGGGTGGTTGCGGAGATGTGGTACACATCACGCCATTTGGCGAATCGTGCGCCCTGCTGCTTGTAGCTCTCCAAACGCAGTGCCAGACCATCCAGACCTTCGGTGATTTCATCCCCAGGCGCATTGGCCAACGCGAGTTTACCCTTATCGACCTTGATGCCCGGCACAATGCCTTGTTGCGCGGCGAGCGCCGGCAACGGAGTACCGTCATCCGCTTTTTGCCCGAGGGTTTCCTCAAACAAGATAACACCGCTGACAAATTCACCGAGACCCGGTGTTGCCAATAACATGCTGCGGTAACTGCGGCGATTTTCCTCGGTTGATTCCACCCCGATTGGTTTGAAGCGTTTCGCGATCGTCGGGCTGCTTTCATCCATGGCCAGGATACCTTTGCCCTGCTGTACTAACGCCTCGACGGTTGCCTGCAACTGATTTTGAATATTCATGAGCATCCTCTTTGCGGCTTAAACATCAAACCGGATCTTTGGTGGGAACTACTTTAAGAGCCCGGACGGGTGAGAGACACAAGAAAAGTAAATTCTCTTTTCCATGAACTTTCAATTTATTGAAAGCCAGCTCCGTTGTCAACTGCTATGATAATTGATCGAAAGATGACGCTACCCCAGTCTGTTTAGCACAAAAAATAAAGCTTTTGACGTCTTTTGGCGCTTCAGTCGCAGAACACCCAGGGGTAAAGGTCAACCCAGAGATGAAAGGAATGCGTGCACTGTAGCCGCCCCCTCCGGGATCACTAACATTCCCGCAATACTCATGATTATCACGCCCCAGCGCTACCACCTGCCCCAGCACAGCCAAGCTACGCTGCAACTCCCAGCCCACCTGACCGGATTGGCCTAATAGCAAGATCTTCATGTGTACTCTTTTTATTTTTACCTTCGCAAAAGACTGGAAGCCCAAAGCCCTTAAAAAGTTGAGAAAATCAAAACAACTGCTATGCGCCAGAAGATATTTACAGAGATTCAAGCATTGGCTGATTTTCCAAACTGCCAAGGGGTGAAGAAACTTACTCATCACGAATACAGCTATCGGCTGAGGGTAGGTAACTACCGGGTGTTCTTCGAGTTCAACGGCAGCATTCATGTTATTGATATTGAAGAGGTGAAAAAACGCAATGAGCGCACTTATTAACTACCAGACCATTCTGGATAGCAGTGGAAAGCCGGCTTTTGTGGTCGTGCCTTATGATGAATTTATTAAGCTGCCTGGTGTAGTAAGACCAGGCATGATCCCCAATGAAGTTGTTGGAAAACACATCATGAATGAGATCCATGCTGCAAGCCTGGCGTGAATACCTGATGCTGACCCAGGAAGAAATGGCCAAACGCATGGGCATCACGCAAGCAGGTTACGCACAGATCGAAGCTGCCAAGCGTCCGCGCAAGGCAGCGCTTGAAAAGGCTGCGACGGCGATGGGTATCACTCTCGAACAATTGGCGTACTAAAATTTGAGGAAAAAATGGTGAAAATGGGAGGAAATGGGGGTAGACCACGGCTCTCGGAATATTCGGCAAGGTCAAACATGGACGGCGAAGTCGCCAGGGTGACGGGCAGAATTATCGCCGCTCACTTGACCACAGAACATGTCTGGCGCGATTTGTCGCAGCCATGATTGGAAGAAACGGACGTGATCGACTATTGCAAACGAAGAACAGGTTTCAAAACCGGCGACTCACGTCGCCATGGATTTCTTCACTCGCTTGACCCCGGACGGCTAATGGGTAGTCTCTATTTTCCATGCTGTTATATGTTTACATTGTAAATACAAATGATAAAATATTTACAATGAACATTTATTACGAGCTGAATGGCGATTTGTTCATTTGGAACGCAGACAAGGCAGAAAAAAACCTGCACAAGCATGGCGTCCGTTTCGAGGAAGCTGCTACGGTTTTCTCCGATCCATTGTTTATATTGACTGATGCTTCCCGTAACGATGAAGCACGCGATGCCGCTATTGGTTTTGATGTGACCGGCCGCTTGCTCTATGTGGTTCATATTGAGATTGAAGAATCTTGTATCCGTATTATTTCCGCCCGCCGCGCTGAACCCGAGGAGGAACTCAACTATGCTCTCTGAACGCTTAAAAAAACGCCTGCAAAAGGATCGCCCAATGACATCGATCACATTGCGCATCCCGATTGATGTCGTGGAATCCCTAAAGGAAATTGCTCCGCATAAAGGTTTTTCCGGATACCAGACATTACTGAAGTCATACATTAGTGAAGGATTACGTAAAGACGAAGAACGGTATTCCGGCATATCAGTAGTACGACTGATCGAAGCGTTAAAAAAACGCGGCGTATCTGATGCTGTAATCGAAGAAGCCACGCGGGATCTGATAGACTAATTATTTTCACGAGAATGGGGACACAAACCACGGTTTTCATGGAATATTCGGCAAGGTCAAACACGGGCGGCGCGACATGCGACATAACTGCTTTGTCAGGATAAAGCTGTAGCCCATCAGAAACCGTGTAGAGTATAGAGGACAGGTGCATATAGTATTTGGTTTTGCATTACCGTCCGCCATTTTCATCTGGCGGAGTCTCCCGTGCTGCACGATATATTCTCCACAACATGCCACCCCCACCACCCCGGGAGTCGTTGACACCACTTCCGTTATTCCAGCGACAACCACCGGCCCTTCCCTTGAATCGTCCCGGGTTTTGAGGAGGCTGTTTGGTTAAAGTCAAGCCACCGGAATGGCTTCCTTGGCGAATTGCCTATAGTAGTTTACCTCAGCTTCTGCGGGAGGGATGTAACCGATTGGTTCCAGCAGCCGCTGGTTGTTGAACCAGGCTACCCATTCCAGCGTTGCCAGCTCCACGGCCTCCCTGGTTTTCCAGGGGGCACGCTTGTGAATCAATTCTGTTTTGTACAGCCCATTGATGGTTTCTGCCAGCGCGTTGTCGTAGCTGTCGCCCTTGCTGCCGACCGAGGGTTTTATTCCGGCTTCGGCGAGTCGCTCGGTATAGCGAATGGAGACATATTGCGAGCTTCTGTCGCTATGGTGTACCCTGTCTTTTATACACATCTGACGCTGCGCACGCATCCC
>NZ_QRCA01000053.1:0-1573 GCF_009833115.1 Nitrosomonas sp. GH22 | reverse complement strand
GGGGAGGTAGTTTATGACAGCTATTAAAGAAACGCGACGCAAATATTCATCTGAGTTCAAGCAGGAAACGGTGGCACTGGTTACGCAGCAAGGTTACACCGTATCCCAGGCAGCTGAGGTGGTTAATATCAATCCAACGCAGGTACGGCGCTGGAAACGAGAGCAGGAACAAGTGGCAAATGGTACTCGCCTGGATGAAGGCGAGCGCCTTCTTTGCGAAAGAGATGAAGTGAAATATACCTTCATCCGGTTCCAGCAACCACATTACCCTGTTACTGCTTTATGTCGGGTAATGCGGGTGAGCACCAGTGCTTATTATGACTGTTGCAAACGGCCTGTCAGATTAATTGACAGTAAAACCTGGCAACTGTGTCAGCGTATGAAAACACTGTTCATACAATCACGGGTAAGTTTGGGAAATCGGCAAATGGTTGGACGTTATAAAGTTAGCAAGCTTATGAAAAAGCTGGGATTAACAGTCAGAAACAGGCAGCGTTATGTAGTAACAACCAGCAAACATAATCAGCCAGTGGCTGACAACAAGTTGAATAGAGATTTCTCTCCCAAACAGCCTAACCTGGTGTGGACAACCGGCATCACTTACATCCGGACAGCACAAGGATGGATATATTTGGCGGTTGTACTGGATCTCTACTCACGGCGCATTGTGGGTTGGCATATGGAGTATTACATGACGACTGCTCTGGTAAATCGTGCACTGATGATGGCAATCAACCTGAGACAACCACCAAAAAATCTGTTGCATCACTCCGACAGAGGTAGCCAGTATGCTTCACACGACTACCAAACGCTACTGACTCAGCACAACATGCAATGTTCGATGAGCCGCAAAGGAAACTGTTGGGATACTCAGTTTAATATGGTATGGAATGCCCGGCTTGATCTGACCCGTGTTGGGATTGGCGAAGTAGTGCCTTTGCGTTGACCTGTCGATCTGGCCCAGGCATTCCCTGAGCGTTGCCGGGCCCAATACATGTGGCCTAATAGGAGCCTTGAATTGCACCGTGAGTGTCCTGTCCGGTAAGTGGGGTTGGTAATGCGCCAATCCTGACTGAGGAGTATAAAATATGGACGGCACATTGATTCAGAATGAAGTTATTCTTGGCGTTGATACCCATTTAGATACACATGTTGGTGTAGTCATTAACCACCAGGGTAAAGTGATAGGTAAACGCACCTACAGAGCGCTTCTTCAGCAGCTTGAAGCGAGAATGGTTGACTGGTGTCCTCTATCAAACAAGAGAAGATGCCATTCAGGATGTGCAAGCCTATATGGTGTATTACAACTCACGCAGATTGCATACCACTTTGGGAAATATGACTCCGCAGGAGTTTGAAAAAAGTACTTAATAATGTGTCCAGGTTTACTTGACCAGAACAAGGAGACATTTCATGACTCATATGTCACTGAGAAACCAGATTATCGGCCTCGTCGGGTGGCTTGTTATTAGCTTTATCGCAGCAGGCATAGGTGCTGCTGCTTCAATACATGCCAGTTCGTTCTACACGGATCCTGTCTCTTATACACATCTTACCCTGCCGACGACACCTC
>NZ_QRCA01000052.1:0-1939 GCF_009833115.1 Nitrosomonas sp. GH22 | reverse complement strand
CCGCTCCAGGGTACGCCCTCTGCACTCTGAAGGGCGATGCTCCCTATCCAGTAGTTGCCCCAATTCAGGGCATACATAAAAGCTCAGCCGCCTAAATCCAGCATCATCCATCTTGGCACGGTATTTTTTCAATCATTCGGCATTCTTTGACATTTCATGTCTCCTTCAATAATTAAACCACTGGTTGTGTTTAATCTTTCCTTCTCTCAAGGATGGCGTGCTCCATAAAATACTTTCTGGCTTCAGCGTCCCTCCGACATTGGTCAAGGGTCGTATTGCGCAGTAGCGGGTCATTTTCCCCTATATGATCCAGCCACCAATTAATGAGCTTTTCCCAGTCACTGGCTTCGGTTTTCTCTTCCTTGGCCCAGTCACCATGTTTCTTAATTAAAGCGGATAGGGTCATGATGTCAATCTGCCCGCCCTAAGCATTGTGCAATCACAAAACACCGATTATTTTCTCCGGGTAATGTTGTTGTATGTCCGCAGCGTTTTTAATCGCTATTTTGCGTGCAGCATAGGCTTTAGCTGGCATGGTAGACGTTATCCAGAATCCCGCATCGTTCTTGCTCATTCCCTTGTTATTCATTTCTTGAACAGTCAGACAGCGACGGTCAACCCCGTACTTTCCGGTTCGATGTTTGTCGAATGCTGCTGTGCTGTTGAAATATTCATTGCAGGTAGGGCACTGATTTCTGTCGCCTGTCAGTTCCAATTTAGTCAATTTGCTTCCCCTTGTGATTTTCTGTTTTAGGCTTTTGCTAACGCTAATCTTGCTAATTTTGCTAATATTCAAGGTTAAATCACTCCATCTTTAGCAGGATTAGCAGCTTTAGCATTAGCAAAGTCCAAAAGCGCAGGATTGATAAGCAGTGTTATGCGCTTCCCATCCCTTCGCACTTGAACACGGTCAAGCTCCTCAAGTTCACGGGTCGCAGCATCAATGCTTTCCTTTTTCCGAAGCGGCCCATATTGCAGCGCTACGGATTTTCCTACTGTGTGCGTGCACTTATTCTTGCAATACTCAATCAGCCAGTTATCCAACCGTACCGCGTCTGCCAGTTCAACAGGTAGCGCAAGTTCCCCAAAGAATCTCTTAGCCTCGCTAAGGTGCCATGTTGCTATATTGCTTGCCCGTTCAAAATTACCCCGACTGATAGGGCTGTTCATACCATGTTCGAGCATCTGAAACAGCGCTGCCAGTCGTATCGCGTTGTCGGCAGATTTGCTCGCGACGTCGCGTACGTCGTGAAGCTCTCCGCCTCTTGCTAATTCGCTTTCAATAGCATTGTGATATTCCACCCATGCCGCTTTTGCGTCCGGTGACATGTCCAGCATGGTCGGAGTAAGTGCGCCATCTTCATCAATGGGGGCGAGTTTGTTCAGGATTTCAGCAATACGCCGATGGAATGCGCCAAGGTGCGGCCAGTTGGTAGGTGCTTCGGTAAATGCTCGCAAGCCTTGGGTTGATTCCGGCCAAGCCACAAGGAACCGGGCAAGAAAGCCCGTACCACGCGCCAGCGCTCCCGATTTATTGAAAAACTCCCGCAGGGTGGGTTCCTGTACCTGCAAAGCTACAGTCAGCCGTGCACCGTGTACCGTGAATGATTCACTGGTGCGCCGGTCTATGGCCAGGCTAGCGCCGTCCCATAACTGGTTAAGCATCGCTAGATTGCGCATAACACTATCCTTGCCCATGCCATGCGAACCAAACACAATGCCCGCTTCAGCCGATACCACGCCGCTGGAAGGCCAACGCTTCGCCAATCCATACGTGAGGGCTTCGGGCGTTGCGTCCGCGTATATTAGCCGTGGAACTCTTGGCGGCTCTGGCTTGTCCTGTTGCAATTGCGTCAGATCATTTTGCAACTCGTCAGTCGGACTGCCTTTCGCCCCGGCGCTTTTTATCGCCGATAGAATCCCCTCGCGTTTCGCTTCC
>NZ_QRCA01000051.1:0-2383 GCF_009833115.1 Nitrosomonas sp. GH22 | reverse complement strand
CATCCACTTCCGGTGTATACGGGGTATAGGGAGGTTTTGCTCCTTTCCAGGGTGACCCTTCATAGTTCAGATGGCAGGCGCTGCAACGTTCTTCAAAATTAAAGTCTTGCCCCTTGCTTGCCAGGGTCTTGCGCGGCGCTTTTTTGCCCGATTTCTCAAATGCTTGCCCAGCCTTGCGGTGATCTCCCCGGTATTTACGTCCAGGCCCGTGGCAGGATTCACAGCCTACGCCTGTCAGCATGGGTTTGGGGGAGTCTATCGTGTAGCCGCCTTTCTGGCCAAATCCATCCACATGACAACCTACGCAGTCTTTGTCCTGGGTGTAGTCCTTGGCAGGATCCAGTTTGGCTTTTTGTTTGGCTTCCACTTTGACATTGGGCTTGAGCGATTCCATCGCCTTGGCGTGGGCAGTATGTTTCCACGACTGGGCTTGTGGTTTGTGACAGGAACTGCACTTTTTCCGACCTTCAAACGGAGCATCCGCTGCCAGACTCTGTCCACTTGTCAGGGTGAACAGGGCTGCAGCAACCAGTCCGCAGGCTATTATTATTTTCATGATCTCTCCTCTTTTCCTAGATGTTTGAACACAGATTATGATTCTTTTGTCTTGCCGACCATCATTGTACCTGATCAGTCAGATGGGTTGAATCCGTCGTTTTATCATGATCCGGAGCGGGTTGCAGATTGTGCTGGGTTTGTGCCGCCGGGGCCTTTTCTGCCAGTTGATAGACCCAGTATCCTCCTTGCTGGTAGATCAATCGCGGAGAGGTGAGCTCCAGCGGAGAAGGTTGGCTGGTAAATGGCAGCAGCCTGGCCAGCAGGGTGTGGTAACTGGCTTCATCTGTCAGAAAGAAGGCGCGAATCAGTTCGTCCGATAACGATTGCACAGTGTAGGCGTAGTAGCCGTGATTGCTCATCTCGGTCTTGACATGACTGATCATGCCATGCAGGTTACCGGTCAGGCGGTAGGGTTTGTAGGCAATGCCAAATTTGTCAGGGTATAGCAGACCCAGTTTGTACAGGTCGCTGATATGCACGATCAGGTAAGCATCGCGTGTACCGGCCAGTTGTCGCAAATCAGCCAGGCCACTGGCCAGCGGATTGAGCAGGCTTTGCGTAAAACGCAGAAACAGCTCGCGTTCCTGTGGATCGGCCGCAGCGCCGGTTTGTTCGTTTTCATACGCGCGGATCGCTTGCGCATGCGCTTGCCATTCCGGCGGAACAATCAGAGGTTCGTGCAGTGTGCTGTGAAACAGTACGTCTCGTCCGGTCAACAGGGCCAGTTGGCGTGAGGTATCCCACCAGCTGAGCAGTAGTGCATCTCGCGGGGCATATTTGTCTATTGCCGTTGCAAGTGCACTGAGTTCAGCAGCTTTCTGATCCAGCGCCAGCAGAGGTTCTCTGGTTTCGTTCTTCCAGTTGAGTAATACCTGCGGTTGATTTGCACGCTGACCAAACCAGGCTTGTGCTATCGGTTGATCCGTTCCTTCCAGATGAATGTCGTACTGGTTGATGGTCAGATCCGGCCAGGCTTCCAGTTCCAGATCAGGATAGTCGTCCACCTTGCCGGTGGCAGCCAGCTGGTAACGATAGGGAGCCTCATCCGGTGTCAGCAGCAGCCAAGCATACCCACCCAGCAAAACCAAACCTCCCGTCACCAGTAAAATCCCCAGTGGCGGGAGGAGTCGGTCAAACCAGCGCGACTGTGCGCGCCGGTTTGGTGTCAACGAAGCAGTCAAGCTTGCGTTTGCTTACGTTTACGCCAGCCAATCAGAGCAATCGCTCCCGCCAGCAACATTCCACCTCCCAGTCCTCCCAGCGAGATCTTTTCTCCCGCTCCCTTGAGGTCAAGCAGGCTGGTTTTTTTACCTTCCAGTTTGTTAACACGCGCTTGCAGAGCTGTCATTTCCTGCATCTTGGTGTATTCATCCTGGATTTCAACATAGGCACGGTTCATCGGGCCCCAACCTTCGGTATATGTCCAGCCACCTGGATTAACGTGTGCCAGTCCTACGTGCATTTTGGCCAGATTGTTTTCTGCCATTTCCAGCACTTTCAGTTCAAGTGAGGCCGGGTTGTTACCCTTGGACCAGAACAGTTGGGTGAAGATACCAAAACCCGGTTTCTCTGGCGCCGGTGGATTCGGACGATTGGTTTTTTGACCAGTCAGGGTGCCGTCTTCATACATTTTGTGAACAATGGCATTGGCTTCCTGGTATTTAGCCAGCCCTTCCAGGGTACCTTTGTCCATGAGATCCAGGTAGGAGCGGGCAAACCGTTCCGAGTGACATTGGGTACAGGTCACAACCCAGGAATCCAGACGAGCTTCTGACCAGTCGCTGGTGATGTTTTCTGCAATCCCCGGAACAAACGGGTAGTTTGC
>NZ_QRCA01000050.1:0-8477 GCF_009833115.1 Nitrosomonas sp. GH22 | reverse complement strand
GGTATGCCCGGCAACCGGGGCGGATGGATGCCTTGGTACACCATAGCGACAGAGGCTCGCAATATGTCTCCATTCGCTATACCGAGCGACTCGCCGAAGCCGGAATAGAACCCTCGGTCGGCAGCAAGGGCGACAGCTACGACAACGCGCTGGCAGAAACCATCAATGGACTGTACAAAACAGAATTGATTCACAAGCGCGCCCCCTGGAAAACCAGGGAGGCCGTGGAGCTGGCAACGCTGGAATGGGTAGCCTGGTTCAACAACCAGTGGCTGCTGGAAACAATCGGTTACATCCCTCCCGCAGAAGCTGAGGTAAACTACTATAGGCAATTCGCCAGGAAAGCCATTCCGGTGGCTTGACTTTAACCAAACAGCCTCCTCAAAACCCAGGACGATTCAGTTACCTTACTCAAGCTGAGCAATAGATAAAGCGAACACATGTGTGAGTGTAGTGTGGCAGGTAGCAGTCCAGTACCGGCCAGTGATAAAAATTGCCGTCTTTGCGAGGAAGCGCAGCTGACGAAGCAATCCAGTGCCTTCCTTATCATTGCTGCTGGATTGCTTCACGCTACGCGTTCGCAAAGACGGAGGTTGTTTTCCTACCGTCGTGCCGCGTACAACCCATGGCCATTGTCACCACCGACAGCAACACCCGAACACCACAATCCACACCCACCGATGTCATTGCGAGCCGCGTAGCCTTTAGCCGCGACCGCGAACGAAGTGTGGCGGGTGGCGGGCCGCGGCAATCCAGAAAAGCACCAGGGCACATCACCTTATGCCTTCGTTAACATTGCCGCTGGATTGCTTCACGCTGGGCGTTCGCAATGGCGGTTTTTAGGCAAACGCCTAAATAGCCGCCCATTTTCCCTTCAGTTCCAGTTTTCACTGGTTAAAAAAGAAAAGCTGTTTTTCTATTTATTCCTCTAAACCTTTCCTTACGCGGTCCGTTACTGCTCTCAACGGCGGTTGAATACTCTGCACACAGAAGCAGATCAGGGCCGGAAAACGATGGTGGGCTCGCTATGAAAGAGCGCCACGATACTTTAAAAAGTACTTCTCGGAAGGGGAAATAAAAATGCCACAAGTTATTAATACCAACGTTGCGTCACTCAATTCACAGCGTAATCTGAACGTATCGCAAGGTTCACTCAGTACCGCCTTACAGCGTTTATCCAGCGGTTTGCGCATCAACAGCGCCAAGGATGATGCTGCCGGGCTGGCCATTTCCGAGCGTATGACCTCGCAAATCCGCGGCCTCAACCAAGCGGCACGTAACGCCAACGATGGTATTTCACTGGCACAAACTGCCGAAGGCGCACTCGGTGAAATTGGTAATAACCTGCAGCGTATCCGTGAACTAGCAGTGCAATCCTCCAACGCGACTAATTCTGCTTCTGATCGTGCTGCTATGCAGTCCGAGGTCAATCAATTGATTGCTGAAATCGATCGCGTGGCAACACAAACTGATTTCAACGGTACTAAACTGCTGGATGGTTCTTTCAAAGCCCAGAATTTTCAGATAGGAGCTAATGCTGGCCAAACCATCACTGTCGATCAAATCACCAGTGCTCGTGCCAGTGATCTGGGTCAGTACCAGGGTTTCAACAAGACTGGCTTTTCTATCGGCACTGCCAATGATACTGTATCACCCAAAGCTGTAACGGTTGGTGGCCAGGTCTATACCCTTGGTGATGTAGCTGATGACGCCAAAGCCATCACCAATGCACTCAACAATGCCGGTATTTCCGGCCTGACAGTACGTGCCAACGAGACCAAGGTATTAGGTCAAACTTCTGCCGTCACTGGTTCTGCTAATGATGCAGATTCAATTGATATCAATGGCACGGCTATTAGCCTCACCAACACCAACAATGCAGTCAGTAATCGTGCCCATGCCGTGGAACAAATCAATGCCCAGTCGGCCGTGACTGGAGTAAGGGCTGTTGATAATGGTTCTGGTGTAGATTTAGTTGCCGCTGATGGACGTAATATTACTACAGTATTCACAGGAGTTAGTGGTACCGAAGCTGACTATGGCCTTGCTGCTGATGCTACTACAGGGGGTAAATTGGATATCAGCTACGCTGCACCAGCTGGTGTTACCGGCACCTTCGACTTCACTACCGGTTTTGATGCAAGCTTCACTCCGCAAAATATCGAGGCTACTGGCACTGCTGTCACAGCCTTTGACATCAGTACCGTAAGTGGTACTGAAGCAGTAATGCGCTCAGTGGATGCAGCGTTAAGTACTATCAACTCCTCACGCGCTGATCTGGGTGCTATGCAGAATCGTTTCGGTTCAGTTATTACTAATCTACAAACTAATGCGGAAAACCTGTCCGCCTCCCGCAGTCGTATCCAGGATGCAGACTTTGCTGCCGAAACCGCCGCGCTAACCCGTGCACAGATTATGCAGCAGGCTGGTGTCGCAATGCTCGCTCAAGCCAATTCGTTACCCAATAACGTATTGTCCCTGTTGAGATAAGCACCACGCCCGTCATTGCTAATGCCACGGGCATGAAGCAATCCAGTAACGCAGATTGTTGCTGGATTGCTTCGCACTGAAGTGCTCGCAAAGACGGCACACTCCGTCATCGCGAAGCCTGACAAGGCTGCAGCGATCCAGCAGCAACGCCAGGATAGTGTTCTTTGTCAGCAATAGGTGAAGATGAAGGATCCGTGTGTTTATATCATGGCTAACAAGCGTAATGGTACGTTGTACACGGGGGTAACTTCTGATCTTGTACAACGCGCCTGGCAGCACAGGGAAAGCGTGGTGGAAGGGTTTACCAAGAAATACCAGTGCAAGTTGCTGGTCTGGTATGAGCAGCATGGGTTAATGGAAAGTGCGATTCTGCGGGAGAAGCAGATCAAGGCTGGTAGCCGCGCCAGGAAACTGGCCTTGATTGAAACATTAAATCCAGATTGGCGAGATTTGTATGAGGAAATTGTGTGAGCAGTGGTTATGGGAATGGAAGGGCCGGATTGTTCCGTAACGTTTCTGGATTGCCACGTTGCTTACGCAACTCGCAAAGACGGCACACTCTGTCATCGCGAGGAGCAACGTGACGCGGTGATCCAGTATGCAGGTAGTTACCGGATTGCTGTTAATGGTGACGATGGTTGCTGGATTGCTTCGTCAGCTATGCTTCCTCGCAAAGACGGGGTGGGTGGCTTCGCACCAGTGCTCGCAATGGCGGTTTTTTTCCGTCAAGTGCTTGGCAAAGACGGCATACTTTGTCATTGCAAGGTCCTTTGGGGCCGTGGCAATCCAGAGGGGTTGGTAGAGTGAATGAATTAAGAAAAGGAGAGGGAACATGGAGATGCATATCACCAGTGTAGTAGCTGATTTGTTACAGACGCAGACACAAACAGCGGCGCCAGTGCCACCGATGGATCGTTCGATTCGTGAAGAACCGCCTGTTGCCGAAAAGATTGAGCATGATGTGATTCAACCAGAGCAGGTGGAAGCAGCCGTCAACCAGATTCAGCAATTCACCCAGACGTTAACGCAGAACCTGAAATTTTCCATTGATGAAGATACCGGCAAGACCGTGGTCAGAATTGTGGATATGCAAACGCAGGAAGTCATTCGCCAGATTCCTTCGGAAGAAGCCATCCGAATTGCGGGTGCGCTGGGGAAGATTCAGGGCGTATTGTTCAACGGCCAGGCGTAACGGATAACCGGCAGTAAACACTGGCTTACCACGTCCCGCCACATATAGCCAGCCTTGCCGGGTATCAAGAGAGATTCTGCCCCAACGTAGACTTGATTTAGTTTGACCCCATCGAAGGGTCGATTCAGCTGATTCTCAAACCCTGGTGGTTGGTAATGAGGGTTAGTTTTCTCCTGATACTCCTTCCGATACTTTACTGGCAAGCTGGCTTGCTGCATCAGATGGCGAACCCTCCAGTCACCCACCGGATAACCCGGGACGATTCATTCTCCAAACTCAAAGCCCTATTACGCAAAGCCGCTAAACGAACCATGGATGCCTTATGGGCACAGATCGGCAAAGTGTTGGATCTGTTCACCCCGGAGGAGTGTGCCAACTACTTCGTTTCATGTGGATATGTAAACAAGTAAACCAAAAATGCTCTAACGTAGGTGATCGCTAACTGGTCGCGAATTGAGCGTCAGTCACCCGAAGTAATTCAAGATATGCGAAGCGTAGATTGAATGACACAAGGGCACAAGCCGCCAAGCGGTGTACGCTCGAATGAGAGGATAGATGGTGCTGTACACCGTTCCTCGAATTCGATCAATTCGTGACCCGACAGGCCGGTGCATAGCGTCGGCTTGAATAAATTGTTAGCCCTTACTGCTCGGGCTTGCCAATCTGGTACTCAAGGTTGCCGATGCTCCACGACTGAAAGGCAAAGTGTGACTTGTTGTACGCGGGGACGTTTATGGCGAAGAGAGAAGTCCCGAGGACTCCGAACTTTCCCAGGGTAAGCCAGCCACGCTTACGGAACCCGGTGAAAAGCTCGTCTCCGAACGCGATCAGTGTTTGGGGCCACCAATGCAAGCTCCTTGTCCAATTTCTCTTTCACTCGATCAAGGTTATCCACATCTGCTCCTCAAGTTTGCGATTGGCTGCTTGTGAAGGCTAACGCTTCGCATCACCGACAAAATAAAGGTGCAGAGCGTAGCGGCGCAGCTTTATTTTGTCGGAGTGCATGCGTTTGTTAGAGCATTTTTCTCATGGCTGCCTTTTTCGCACAAGTTCTATAAATTGAGACACATTCATCAGCCGTGGTTTTTGAGCCTCTGAATATGTATCGTGTAATTCTTCTGGCAAAACAAGCTGTAAATTTTTCGCTGCCATTTCATCAGTCTGGTTTTCGCTGATAGCAGCCTCAAGTGTCAGCAAATGCTTTTGCTCAATCCTGTCAGCTTCTGCCAGAACCTGCCTCCATCTATCTTTGCATGATGACTTTACCCCAAGCATTGTGAGATACAGTGGGTCATATTCCGAGGTTCTATATTCTTCTATTCCCGGGAAAATAAAATCCGGCTTTGACTTGTTTTCTGTTTTAGGAGTTCTAGTATATCGGATTCCACATTCCCCGAATAAAATTTCCAGGTGATTTTCGAGTGCGAGTCCTGCGCGACTTTTCCTTCTGTTCTGCACTGACAGGGAGAAGGATATAAAACCATCCACATCGCCATCAAAGCCTTGAGACAAACGTTCTCCAATCAAATGTTTCTCCAATGTCCGGAAAAGAATTTCCTCTCTCTCCATCCAGGCCATCAAAGCGGCATCCTGACCGTCTTGCGGACTTACATCAGGAAGCGTTAAGCGAGCAAAGGAGGAAAATTCCCTTGATGTTGGAAATGTTCCATTGAATTTTCCAAGTATTTCATCAAGCCATGTTTCTTCTGAAACCTGAACGGTTACACCAATACTTTCAAGTATAAACCGCGATGCAAATTCAATTCGATCCTGTTCAGTCTCTAATTCTTCACGAACTGAAAAGCCGGGATGAGGCAAATCTGAAAATCCAAACAACCAAAGTATCTGCCTGGCAATTGTGGTTTCTACCTCAGCCACGATTGCCAGGAGCGTGTCATCAGGACGTTTGGCAATAACAAGAATATCTCCAGCGTTGGCAAGCTGAGATACTTGGTTGGTTGGAAAATACAGGCGATACTCATACCGCATTACACCTCGTTCTATTCTTGCTTTTTGTCTTGCGTCATACCAGGTTAAAAATCCATCTTCTATAATTGGCTCATCGTCATGATCGGTCAGGTACATAAATGTTGCCGGGTATTTAACTTTTCCATCGGGTTCACCAAGGATATTTCGCAGGCCTTCAACACCATTAAACTCGTGCTGATTTGAAGTTAGAATATCAGCCTCAACAGCGCTTAAATTTTTTATTGCCACCCCTTCAAAATATTGCGACAAATAACCTTTCTTCACCCTGCGATCTCCAGATAGCTGGCTTCACCAGTCAGCCATGTAGCAATTTTATGTATTACTTTCGACTGGTCTTTGTTTTTTTCTTTTACCGCACACTCCCAAACCACACATATACGCCAATCAAGCCTGGAAAGACTCTCTATACTCGATTTGTCATTTTCATGGTTTTTGTTTATTTTTTCCCTCCAGAATTCTGGTCTGGTTTTAGGCCATTTAAATAACCGGCATTCATGCTTATGCCAAAAGCATCCATTTATAAAAATCACGGCGTTATACTTCCTTAAAACCAGATCCGGTTTGCCTGGCAGGGTTTTGTCATGAAGCCTGAAACGGAAGCCTGATTTGTGAAGCCCGCTTCTTATAACCATTTCAGGATTCGTGTCTTTTCCACGAATACCTGCCATCATTCGACTGCGTGTGAGCTTATCAACAACATCTGTCATAGCCTAAGCGATTCCTGCTTAACAGCTCCTTCTTCTTTTTCTTTCAATACCCTCACATAAGGCAACATAATACGAGCAACTTCTTTCATGACGGGCATGATAACGCTGTTCCCGAATTGTCTGTAAGCCTGGGTATCACTTACCGGGATTATGAAGTTATTCGGAAATCCCATAAGTCTGGCGCATTCTCTTGGCGTTAACCGTCTGGGGCGATTCTTTTTTTCTTGTGATATGAGTATCTCAGAGCCATCCTTGTAATAACGAGCAGATAGGGTTCTTGCTATGTCATTACCATTAACCAATCCAAACCCAAATCCATTACCAGCCTTTCTGTGCTTTTCAGCATAAGCCTGTAAATATGCCCATAGTTTTGGTGTGAGTGTGTATTTAATGTTGACCTTTGCTTTTTCTCCAACGGTAAATGGTTCTTCTGGTTGCTCACCACCATCTTGTGGATGGAGAATGGACGAAAGCTGTATTGCGCCTTTCTCCGGCAGCTGTAAAGCACCCCAGGAAAAATCCGTGCTTCCTTTGAAGCCAACAATCAAAATACGCTCTCTGTGTTGGGGGACGAAATGCTGTCCGTCAATAACCTTGTAATGCACTTCGTAGCCAAGCTCGTCACGAAGCGTCTGGATAATTACCTTGAATGTGTTGCCCTTGTCATGGGACAGAAGGTTTTTGACATTTTCAAGTAAAAAGGCTTTGGGTTGTTTTTCAGCAATGATTCTTGCTACATCAAAGAAGAGTGTGCCTTGGGTTGTGCATTCAAATCCATGTGGTCTGCCCAATGCATTTTTTTTGGAAACACCCGCAATGCTAAAGGGCTGACAAGGGAAACCTGCCAATAAAATTTCATGATCTGGAACGTCCTTTTCATCAACTTGGGTTATATCACCGACAAACGCATGGTCTGAAGTTTGGGGGTAGTTGGCCAAATAGGTTTTTTGTGCAAATTTATTCCATTCACTGGTAAATACACACTTTCCTCCGTGTGCCTCAAACCCCATTCTTATGCCACCAATTCCTGCAAACAAATCAATGAAGCGTAATCTATCTTCTCCTCCGGTATCCTCAACCAGAGGAAGAATTCTTTGCCTGATTGCATCCGAAAGATAGGTCGGCGGATCAGTCTCGCGAACTTCCCAACGACGGACTGTTCTGACATCAACCTCAAGGATTTCAGCCAGTTGCTTTTGCGTATAGCGGTTACGAGCTGTTCTCAGCAACTCCAATGGGTGAGCTTGGTACATAATTCGTTATTCCTCAATAAAGGGATTATTTGAGGTCATTATGTCCGCTTTTTGTCCCTATTTCAATCTTTCTTTGACTGGCTCTGAATTTGCTTTGCTCTAATCGGGATAGGGAGGCACCTCGCAATGCCTCTCCTCCCACACCACCGGGCATACGGGTCACGTACCACGGTGGTTCGACAGATTAAATTCCTTCCGCGCCGCAGGGCTCGGAATACCCAGTTGTTCAAGGTAGCGCAAGGGAAGTGCTTGAGCCAGTGCCAGTGTTTTTGATAACCGCCATGGCCCGTGCGCCGACTTGCTCGTGTTCCATGCATTGCGGACACTTGCGCAGATTCCGATAGCCAGCCTGTCCCCATTGCTTCCAGAGATAGCAGCATCGCCCAGAGTCAGGGCTCATTTTACACTCGGACCGCGGCAGCCAATACGCCTCAGATACGTACCAGGCACTGCTGACCAAATACAGTATGCGCTGCAAGCATGAGCCGCAAAGGAAACTGTTGGGATACTCAGTTTAATATGGTATGGAATGCCTGGCTTGATCTGACCCGTGTTGGGATTGGCGAAGTGGTGCCTTTGCGTTGACCTGTCGATCTGGCCCAGGCATTCCCCGAGCGTTGCCGGGCCCAATACATGTGACCTAATAGGAGCCTTGAATTGCACCGTGAGTGTCCTGTCCGGTAAGTGGGGTTGGTAATGCGCCAATCCTGACTGAGGAGTATAAAATATGGACGGCACATTGATTCAGAATGAAGTTATTCTTGGCGTTGATACCCATTTAGATACACATGTTGGTGTAGTCATTAACCACCAGGGTAAAGTGATAGGTACACTTACCTACATACC
>NZ_QRCA01000049.1:0-2893 GCF_009833115.1 Nitrosomonas sp. GH22 | reverse complement strand
GCCGGTCACGGTCAAGGATGCCAAAAACAACCTGACCACCTATGAGTACGATGGCCATGATCGTCGTATAAAACTGCGCTATCCACACCCCACAACGGCTGGCACTTCATCGACCACCGATTACGAGCAGATGACACTGGATGCCAACGGCAATATCACCAGCCTGCGCAAGCGTAATGGCCAAAGCATCACGATGGCCTATGACAACCTCAACCGACTGCTCAGCCGGACTTACCCGATCAGCGCGGACAAAATCACCTACACCTACGACCTGCTGGGCCGCACCACGGCCACCAACAAAACCGGCTATGCGGTCAGCTACGTCTATGACAATGTCGGTCGGCTGACCAGTACCACTGCTGGCGACAAGACGCTGACCTATCAGTATGACCCGGCAGGCAACTGCACCCGGATCACCTGGCCGGAGACTGCGTTCTACGTCACGACCACTTATGACGCACTGAACCGCCCAACGGCAATCAAAGAGCTGGGCACGACCAATCTTGCCTCCTACACCTACGATGACCTCTCCCGGCGCACCACGGTGACACTGGGTAACAGCACCACCACCAGCTATGGCTACGACAACCAGAGTGCACTGGCCAGCCTCACCCACAACCTCACCGGCACCGCACAGGATCAAACCTATGCTTACACCCGCAACCAGGTGCAGGAAATTACAGGACAAAGCTGGACCAACGACAGTTACCAGTGGACGGGTTATGCCAACGGCACCAAAAGCTACACCGCCAACGGCCTTAACCAATATACCGCTGCTGCTGGCGCCACCCTCACGCATGACACCAGCGGTAATCTGACCGGAGACGGCGTATGGACCTACACCTACGATCTCGACAACCAGCTGATCAGTGCCAATAAAACCGGCTCGACCAACAGCCTGGCGTACGATGGGGCAGGGCGCCTGCGCCAGACCACTTTGGCCGGCACGGTGACCCACCTTACCTATGACGGTGCTGATCTGGTGGCCGAATACGACAACGGAGGTACTCTCCTGCGTCGTTACGTGCACGGTCCTGGCGTAGATGAACCGCTGGTGTGGTATGAAGGTTCGACCACTACCAACAAGACCTGGCTGTACCAGGACCAACTGGGCAGTGTCATCGGCACCGCCAACAGTGCTGGTACCAGCACCGCTATCCACAGCTACGGCCCGTATGGTGAACCCAACATCGCCACTGGCATCCGTTTCCGCTACACCGGTCAGCAGTTCCTCGGTTCACTGAATCTGTACTACTATAAAGCACGGTTCTACTCACCCGCGCTGGGCCGGTTCCTGCAGACCGATCCGATCGGCACTGCGGATGACCTCAATCTGTATGCGTATGTTGGGAATAATCCGATCAACTTCAATGATCCGAGTGGGCAGTTTGCTAATTTTCTGCTCGGCGGTGCTGCTAACGTTGCAATTGGATATGGCATTAGTTGGGCTACTGGCCAAGATTACAGCTGGGGAAATGCGGTAGTTGATTTTGGTATTGGAGCCGCAACCTCTGGGGTATCTGCTGCAAACGTTATACGTCGTTTTAGCCAGATGAGCTCCATAGAAAAGGGGGCGCTCGGTGTTCGTATGGCTGAACAAAGGATAGCTAGCCGCGGGGAGTCAATTGTCGGAAGGGAAATTGTGGTGGCTACTCCTGTAGCTAAGCCAAGAACTGATCTTATTGTTGATGCTTCGACCGGTCTGCGAGGAGTGGAGGTCAAGTTAGGCCCTAGTGCAACACTAAGTAAAGCTCAAATAGCAGGTTATGGCTATATTAATAATGGTGGCACGGGCGTCTTGACTGGAAAGGCTGCTACAGGTGCTGGTATCGCAGGACAGACGGTATCAAATATTGAGTTGATGCACTTCTATAAGAATGGGTACGACACAATAAGAAACGTAATGCCTAATGCACTAAAAATGGACCTAGGTTTCCAAGGATTCATGCACGGCACGGATGCTAAAGCTGGAAAATAGATGACAGAGCCGGATAATTTTGGCTGAAGCGGTGAGAGTATGAATCCATCTTTGACAGTTGAGGAGAGGATCGAAATTGTGAATTCTCTCCTCGATACACGCCTGAGCCATGTAGGCTTTTGCAGGTATGAGCGCGACGCGGATTGGCGTAGGGAGAGATCTTCGATTATACAAGATCGAATACTGCTATTGTATGGAAGGAAATATGCACCAGAGATGGTGAGCTGTTCCCCGATGGCCTCAGTGTATTCACCTCTTCTAGTTGATGAGATAAAGAAACGGTACGGGGCTAAGTTTGCGGCTAATAATTTTGGGGCAAGAAATATCGGTTTGTTTACGCCTTCCAACACATTCTTGAGTTGGGATTGCAGTGTAAAAAATTGTCCGGAAGTTATTGCAACAGAAGTGGGGGATTGTTTTCTAAAATATTGCCTGCCAGAGATAGAAAAGGTAAAAAATTTGGACGATCTGACAGTGTTTATTGAAGGGAGACAGTTCACCGATCCACATAATCAGATACTGTCAAATGTTGCCCCTACATGCTTATTGTTCTTACGTGGGAAAAATGAAGAGTGCAAGTGCCGATTAATGAAAATGTTATCTCTTTTTGATCAGATTAGTGAGAGTGGTAAGTGGGCTGCACAATACCTCCCGAAGCGGGAGAAAATTGAGAAATTTATCAAAAATCTACCGTAGACGATCCGCGTACCGATGTCACCTACACCCCCACCGGCAAGCTGCTCAAATCCTGGGGTCCGGCGGTCACCGCTGCCGCCACCACCTGCCCGACGGCGGCTGCCCCGGTATCCGTCACTGACTATGCCTACGACAACCTCGATCGCCTCATTCGTATCACCGGGAACCTGACCTCGGCCCAGGGCGGTAACCGGGTGACCGAAACGGTCTACAACGCTG
>NZ_QRCA01000048.1:0-16776 GCF_009833115.1 Nitrosomonas sp. GH22 | reverse complement strand
GTTGGTGCTGTTGTCGTTACCGTTGTTGTCAGCAGTGCTCGAGTTGGTGCTGTTGTCGTTACCGTTGTTGTCAGCAGTGCTCGAGTTGGTGCTGTTGTCGTTACCGTTGTTGTCAGCAGTGCTCGAGTTGGTGCTGTTGTCGTTACCGTTGTTGTCAGCAGTGCTCGAGTTGGTGCTGTTGTCGTTACCGTTGTTGTCAGCAGTACTTGTGTTGCCATCAGCGGAGGTTGTATTGCCGTTTGCTGTGCTTGCAGTACTTCCGTCACCTTTGACTCCAGCAGAATCAGCTACAGCTATATTTGGCAGCGGTGCCGCGCCGTCAACTGCCCAAGCATTACCTGCAAAACCAAACGCCAGAACGATACTGGCAGCCAGAATTTTTTTAGAAAATTGATCCATGGTATTTTCCTTTAATATCAACTATTTAATTAAATATAGATATTGCATAACATCTATTGCATTACTCAACAAGGCGAATGTCGCTAATCAACCACAACCCTTGTCGAGTCGAGATACTAATGAAATTACTGTCACAGTGGCAATACTGCAATTGCATACAAGCTATAATTCCAGTACAAAAAAATATATTTGCTCCATAAAGCTCACCTGATATTTATGTCGTAAAATTTAACAGTTACCGATAAAATACTTTTTTTAAAAAAAATAACTTTTAATAATCAATATATTAAATATATTGGCATAGTTTATGCTTATTAATCTATCTATATATACTTACGAAGACCGAGGCATTCAGGGAAAATACTGCTTTGTAGCGAATTAAGCCTTAAAAATAGCGTTTATAACCGCTCACAAATGACAGCAATAAAAATAAGCCTCGATAAAATTGGAGTGAAGTTTTATGGACTATGAAAAATATAAGCGCCTACCCCGATCGCACTACACCTTGCTTGAGGCCAGCCGTGAAAAGAAAACAACCAATACAAAGATCCTCGCACAGCACCTCAATCGATCTCCGGCAACCATTCGAACCCAGTTCCAGAGAATCCTGGCGTTTCTTCAGGTTCACTGCAGATATGAAGCACTGCGTAAAGCAGAGGAGAAAGGTTTGATCAGGCAGAATAGACGTCTTCCCTCTGCCTGCAAAGAAGAGAGTAGCTCACCGCAAGCCTAGGAGATGAATCTGAAAAGCCCTCATCAACTACAGTAAGCTACGCTTACCAGAGATGACCCAAAGAAGATAAGATTTTTTAGTGGAGACTGTAAAATTTATCGACAGCCAGTTGCTGGTATGATCTTAAAAAAAAAGCACGTAATATTTCACCAAAATCAGGTTGGTGACGCCCTCCAGAAATTGGCAAAAATCAGTACCAACACCCTGACAGGCTCAGCCAACGGCAGTATGAAATTCAGAAAACAGAAAATGTAAGGCAAGAAATAGCAGAGAGTGTCGAATTTTTTTACAGCAATCCGCACTGGTTACTACGCATCACTCTCCGCTCATCTTGCAATGGCCTGATCAAAACAGGTATCACTCAAAATAGGGGTCAAGAAGCGGATCAGCTCAGCAAACTGGCGATACGCTTGACAGCCTCCCTGAGATTTTCCATGGAAGTCGCAAACGATAACCGCATATAGCCCTCACAGCCAAAGGCTGACCCTGGCACAACAGCCACTTCAGCCTGTTCCAGCAAATAACTGCAAAAAGCAACGTCACTGCTGTCCTGCAACACTTGTTGGGATTGCAACTGCTTAATTGCCTGCCTTGCATCCGCAAAAGCATAAAATGCCCCTTCGGATAATAAACAGTGAATACCCGTTATGGAATTCAGCGCATCTGTCAGAAACTGATTGCGTTCCTTAAAAGCCTCCACCATTGGAATCATGCAGGATTGATCACCATTTAATGCAGCTTCTGCTGCCATTTGAGCAATAGAGTTCGGGTTGGATGTACTTTGTGATTGAATATTTTCCATTGCGGTTATGATTGCTGCCGGCCCGCCGCAATAGCCAATTCGCCAGCCGGTCATGGCATAAGCTTTGGAAACGCCATTGAGGACAACGGTGCGTGCTTTCAGATCAGGGCAAGCGTTCAGGATATTGACGAACTTATCACTGGTCAGGAGGATATGTTCATACATATCATCGGTAGCGATCAGAATTTCCGGATGTTTACGTAATACTGCCCCTAATGCCTGTAATTCTTCCTGACCGTATACACTGCCGGAAGGGTTTCCTGGGCTGTTGAGAATAAACATGCGGGTTCTGGGTGTTATCGCTTTCTCAAGCTGATCGGCTGATATTTTGAATTTTTCTTCGATCCCGGTATTAATAAAAACAGGTTTTCCTTGTGCAATCAAGACCATATCCGGATAGGAAACCCAGTATGGCGCCGGGATGATAACCTCGTCACCCGGGTCAATTGTAGCCAGTATCAAGTTGAAAAAACTTTGTTTTCCTCCGCTGGAGACCAAGATCTCTCCGGCAGTAAAATCCAGGGAATTTTCCCGTTTGAACTTCGAGATAATCGCCTGCTTTAAAGATGCAGTACCACCCACAGCCGTATACTTTGTAAAACCATTCCGGATTGCCGTAATCGCTGCATCCTTGATATGCAACGGCGTATCGAAATCCGGCTCACCTGCACCCAGACCAATAATATTTTTTCCTTCCGCCTTGAGCCTGGCTGCTTTGGCAGTCACTGCCAGGGTGGGCGAAGGTTTGATAGCCTGAACGCGTTGCGAGAGTTTCACGAGACAGCTCCTGATGTATGTGATTTGCGCATGTTAGAATCAAAAAATAATTAAATTTCGAGTACAGCGATCAAACTTGTGATTATTACCTTTCCGGACAGTCCTTACAAGCTCAATCAGGCATTTCAGCCTGCGGGTGATCAACCGGATGCCATCCGCAAGTTGGTGGATGGAATAGAATCAGGCTTGTCATTCCAGACGTTGTTAGGCGTAACCGGATCCGGAAAAACGTTCACCATCGCCAATATGATTGCGCAACTCGGGCGCCCGGCCATCATCATGGCCCCGAACAAGACGCTGGCCGCGCAGCTCTATGCTGAAATGCGTGAATTCTTTCCAGAAAATGCAGTTGAGTATTTTGTCTCCTACTATGATTATTACCAGCCTGAAGCCTATGTTCCCTCCCGCGATCTGTTCATCGAAAAGGATTCCAGTATTAACGAACATATCGAACAGATGCGCCTCTCTGCTACAAAATCCCTACTGGAACGGGAAGACACCATCATTGTAGCAAGCGTATCCTGCATTTACGGCATTGGTGATCCCGTTGATTATCACGGTATGATTCTACATGTGCGTGAGCATGAAAAAATCACGCAACGCGACATCATCCAGCGGTTGGCAGACATGCAATACCAGCGTAACGAATTCGAGTTTGCGCGTGGCACCTTTCGTGTACGTGGCGACGTGCTGGATATCTTCCCGGCAGAGAACTCTGAAACCGCACTACGCATTTCCCTGTTTGATGATGAGGTGGAAAGCATAGCGCTGTTTGATCCGCTCACCGGACATACCCGGCAGAAAGTTTCGCGCTATACGGTTTACCCTTCCAGTCATTACGTCACTCCGCGCAGCACCACCCTGCGCGCAATCGAAACCATCAAAACCGAACTTGCCGAACGACTCAATCATCTTCACGAAAATCATAAGCTGGTGGAAGCTCAGCGCCTGGAACAACGTACCCGTTTCGATCTGGAAATGTTAAATGAATTGGGTTTCTGCAAAGGAATTGAGAACTACTCGCGCCATTTGTCAGGTCGCTTACCCGGGGATCCACCGCCAACACTCATTGATTACCTGCCGGGTAACGCATTGATGATTATTGATGAGAGCCATGTTACCGTGCCTCAAGTTGGCGGAATGTACAAAGGTGATCGTTCAAGAAAGGAAAACCTGGTGGCTTACGGATTTCGCCTGCCTTCCGCATTGGACAACCGGCCGCTCAGGTTTGAGGAATTTGAAAAACTGATGCCTCAAACTATTTTCGTTTCCGCCACACCGGCAGATTATGAAATACAGCACAGCGGCCAGATTGTTGAACAGGTTGTACGACCAACCGGGCTGGTGGATCCGGTAATCATCATCCGTCCGGTAGCCACCCAGGTGGACGACCTGATGTCTGAAGTCTCAATGCGTACCAAACAAGGCGAGCGAACATTGATCACCACCCTGACCAAGCGCATGGCGGAAGATCTGACCGATTATTTTTCTGATCACGGCATCCGGGTACGTTATCTACATTCCGATATTGATACCGTTGAGCGAGTTGAAATTATTCGTGATCTGCGCCTGGGAAAATTTGACGTCCTGGTCGGAATCAATCTGTTACGGGAGGGACTGGATATTCCAGAAGCTTCACTGGTTGGCATACTGGATGCCGATAAAGAAGGTTTCCTGCGTTCAGAACGCTCATTGATCCAGACCATGGGACGCGCCGCCCGACATATCAATGGAACCGTCATTCTTTATGCTGACAGGATTACCAATTCGATGCGGCGCGCCATTGATGAAACTGAACGGCGACGTAACAAACAGAAGCTGTTCAATCAGCAGAACGATATTACGCCACGCGGTGTCAGCAAGCGGATCAAGGATTTGATTGATGGTGTTTACGACAGCAAAGATGCGGCAGAACATCAGAAAGTCGCACAAATCCAGGCACACTACGCTGCCATGGATGAAACACAACTTGCAAAAGAAATTCAACGGTTGGAAAAAGCCATGCTGACGGCCGCAAAAAGCATGGAATTTGAACAGGCAGCCCAGTATCGTGATGAAATAAAAAATCTTAAAAACAAGCTGTTTATCGGTATGATTGATCCCACTGAAATTGGGGACATACTGCAGCCAGCGATTAAAAAATCCGGAAAAAAATCCGGGAAGCGTCTCCAAATCTGATTGATTCCCTCTCCTGTAGGTTTTGCATAGATCGTTCATCCATGTCAAAATAAAAAGGAACGCTCGGCTGGAAACAGGGTTTTCCGGCAATCTCATTTCCTTGCTTACAACCAGCACACACTTCTTCGGACAAAAAATTTGTCCGCATTATTTCCGGGAGTGACCAGCCATCACTGACAGGAGTTTCGATAGAATATGCCTGCCGATCATTGTGATATATCTATAAAGAACGTAATTCTGTTTGGCGAAGTATTGGCAGATATCTTTCCTGATGGCCCGGTAATGGGAGGAGCTCCCTTCAATGTGGGATATCACCTACAAGCTTTCGGCTTGCACCCGGTCTTGGTAACGCGTACAGGAAACGATCCTCTTCGCCAGAAATTGATCAAGCTGATGAATAATGCCGGGATGTCTACAATCGGTGTCCAGTGTGATTCACACTATCCCACTGGACAAGTTCAGGTTAAACCTGGTGAAAACGGTCATGAGTTTAAAATCCTTGCAGATCAGGCCTACGATTTCATTGATCCACATGTTGCCGGTGATACTGCCTCGACTGCCAAACCCGAGCTGGTGTATTTTGGAACATTAGCACAACGCAACCCGGTATCCGGCGTAGCGCTGGAAGAAGTATTACGACGCACTCCACAAGCCTCTCGTCTGCTTGATATCAATTTAAGAGAACCCTGGTATCGCCCGGAAACCATCCAATATTCACTGACCCAGGCGGATCATGTGAAAGTCAATGAAGACGAACTAGCTGAATTATCCGGCTTATTAGCTTTCCAAGCCAGTGATGCTCGCGACACCGCGTTACGCCTGATAGAAAACTTCCAGCTAAAAACCCTGCTGGTGACACGTGGAGCCAATGGCGCATGGCTGCTTGATCAGGCTAACAATTATACTGAAATACTCGGTATCGCCAATGTGCCGATCGTTGATACCGTTGGTGCGGGAGATGGTTTTTGCGCAGTCTTCATCCTCGGATTACTGTTTGACTGGCCAAATGTACTAACACTGGAACGTGCAAACCGGTTTGCTGCCGCCCTATGCGGGATACGTGGCGCCACACCGGAATCAGCCGGATTTTATGATGTTTTTCTCAAGAATTGGAACCTGCTATGATAATAAAACGATGTTAGATCAAAAACTTTACATTCTGATGATCAGTGTACATGGCCTGATACGCGGTCATGATATGGAGCTGGGGCACGATGCGGATACCGGCGGACAGATCACCTATGTTGTCGAACTGGCGCGCGCATTGGGACGCAACAGTAATATTGCCCAGGTTGATCTGCTAACGCGCCAGATTGAAGATTCAAAAATCTCCCCTGATTATGCAACCCATATCGAAAAACTCGGGCCAAACGCGCAGATCGTTCGATTACCCTGCGGCCCCCGTAAATATCTGCGTAAAGAGTTGTTGTGGCCACACCTGGACCAGATGGTGGATCGCTGTCTGCACTATCTGCGCCAACAAGGACGTTTGCCCGATTTAATCCATACGCATTATGCAGATGCCGGCTATGTCGGCCTGCATTTATCCAATCTGCTGGGCATTCCACAAATACATACAGGCCATTCGCTTGGTCGCCCCAAACGGGAACGTCTGCTTGCCGCCGGCCGTAAAGAGCAGACAATCGAACGACAATTCAATCTATCGCAACGCATCGCGGCTGAAGAAGAAACACTGGTCCACGCTTCATTGATCGTCACCAGCACCTCGCAGGAAATAGAAGATCAATATGGCATGTATAAAAATACTGATCCGCGCCACTGCCGAGTTATTCCGCCAGGAACTGATACCTCGCGTTTCTCACCACCTGGGCGCAAGCTTATTGACCCCAACACACAAACAGGCGTAGATCGATTTCTAAGCAACCCCAAGAAACCGATGATTCTGGCTATTTCCCGTCCGGACACACGCAAGAATCTCGATGGACTGATAGAGGCATACGGCTCAGATCAATCCCTGCAGGATATCGCCAACCTGGTAATCGTTGCCGGCTCCCGTGAAGATATTCGTATGATGGAAACATCGCAGCGCGAAGTCATGAATGATTTATTGCTTGATATTGATCGTTATGATTTGTGGGGCAAGGTTGCGATCCCCAAGCACTTCACAGCAGAAGACATACCGGAACTTTACCGCTTGGCTGTTCGCAGACGTGGTATCTTTATCAACCCCGCCCTGACTGAACCCTTCGGGCTTACCCTGATTGAAGCTGCAGCCAGTGGCCTGCCCATTATTGCGCCGGAAGATGGTGGTCCGCGTGACATCATCGCCAATTGCCGCAATGGATTACTCGTCAACACACTGAACCATACAGAAATTGCTAACGCGTTGAAAGAAGCGTTATCCGACAGGAAACGCTGGCGCGACTGGTCCAGAAATGGCATAACCAATGTCAGGCGCCACTACACCTGGGATGCCCATGTCACAAAATATGTAAGGGAAGTCAATAAATTATTGCGTAAGGCGCGTAAACGTCTACGCCGCCAGTCCGCAGCTACGCTGTATCCTGATTGGGCACCTATTCCATTGGCGAGAAAAATAATCATCAGCGATATCGACAACACCCTGCTTGGTGATGAGCAGGGGCTAGCAGAATTGCTGCAATGGCTACGAGCACATGCCGATACCGTCTCATTCGGGGTGGCTACCGGAAGATCGCTCGAAAGCGCGGTAAAAATTCTCAAAAAATGGCATGTACCAATGCCCGACGTCCTGATCACCTCGGTCGGCAGCGAAATCAATTACTGGCCATCCTTGCGGCCAGATCAGGGCTGGAGTAATCACATCCGCCACCAATGGCGACGAGAAGCGCTGGCTGAAGCACTGCAGGCCATCCCGGGATTAACGCTTCAACCCCCGGAAAATCAGCGTGAATTCAAACTGAGTTATTTGGTTGCTCCCGAACAAATGCCTCCACTCGAACAGCTATACCAATATCTCCATCAGCAAAATCTACATGCCAAATTGATCTATTCACACGAAACATTTCTGGATGTGCTACCGACGCGGGCTTCTAAAGGTCTGGCTGTGCGTTATCTAGCCTATAAATGGGGATTATCATTGCAAAATTTTCTGATAGCCGGGGACTCCGGCAACGATGAAGAAATGTTGGTAGGCGATACACTGGGTGTAGTGGTGGGGAACCACAGCCCGGAGTTGGAGCCATTACGCGGACTAGAGCAGATGTACTTTGCGAGCAATACCTATGCCCGTGGAATCTTGGAAGGGCTGGAGCATTACAATTTTGCACAATAAGGATTTCGCCATGACCACGATCGACACATTTACCACTTGCACCCTACAGAATAGGGATGCTGTTTATACGTTATTACGGCGCTATTTCTCAACGAATCGCCCCTTGCTCCTGCAATCCGATCTGCGAGATGAATTGCTACAGCTGGAAAAAGATTGCGAGCGGTCCGATATGCTTCATGAATTTGTATTCCATCTACAGGAAGGCGTCTTCTCTTCACCTTGGGCATATTTTGTACTTCGACCCGGAATTGCCGAATTGGAATTCGTACGTATGCATCAGGAACACCTGATGCCGGAAAAGATAACCATCAATGAATTTCTCGGGTTCAAGGAAACAGTCACCAAAGGTGAAGCGATTGAATCTATTCTAGAGGTCGATTTCGGACCATTCAACCGGGCATTTCCCAAATTGAGGGAATCTCGCTCAATTGGGCAAGGAGTTATCTTCCTCAACCGCCAGTTATCCAGTGAAATGTTCACCCGTATCGAGGCAGGCAGTACCCGATTGCTGCACTTTTTAGGCGTCCATACTATCGACGGACAACAACTGATGTTCACCAGCAATTCACACAATATCAATATGGTGCGCAGCCAGTTGCGGCAGGCGCTGGAAATGCTGGAAGCAGTGGATGGTACGACGCCCTGGGCCGAACTGTCCTCAGACATGAGCAAAATCGGATTCGCACCAGGCTGGGGACATAACGCCGCCCGGGTGGCTGAAACCGTGAATATGCTGATGGATATTTTGGAAGCACCCTCCCCTTCTGCACTCGAAGCATTTCTGGCACGTATTCCCATGATCTCTCGTCTATTGATTCTTTCCCCGCATGGTTATTTCGGCCAGGATAATGTGCTCGGACTGCCTGATACCGGTGGTCAGGTTGTCTATATTCTCGATCAGGTACGCGCACTCGAACAGGAAATGCGCGACCGACTGCAACTACAAGGCGTGCAGGTCGAACCCAAAATACTGATTGTCACCCGTCTGATTCCTGATGCGGGTGACACCACTTGCAATCAAAGGTTGGAAAAGGTCAGTGGCTGTACTAATACCTGGATTTTGCGCGTTCCATTTCGTAAAAAAAATGGGGAAATTATTCCTCAATGGATCTCACGCTTTGAGATATGGCCTCATCTCGAGACATTTGCCCTCGATGTTGAACGAGAGGCGCTAGCGGAACTGGGTAGACGTCCCGATCTCATCATTGGAAATTACTCGGATGGCAATCTGGTCGCCACCCTGCTCAGCAGAAGACTGGGCGTCACACAGTGCAACATCGCACACGCTCTGGAAAAAACCAAATATCTGCATTCGGATATTTACTGGCAGGAAAACGAGGACAAATACCATTTTTCCTGCCAATATACGGCAGATCTTCTGGCCATGAACGCCGCTGACTTCATCGTGACAAGCACCTATCAGGAAATCGCCGGGACACGGGAAGCAGAAGGCCAGTACGAAAGTTACCGGGCTTTCTCCATGCCTGGACTTTATCGGGTCATTAACGGAATTGATCTATTCGACCCAAAATTTAATATCGTTTCCCCAGGCGCCGATGCAGAAGTTTATTTCCCCTATACCGATCAGTCCAGGCGTCTGCACAGCCTGATCCCCGAAATTGAGTCCATGCTCTTCGACAATACTGCGAACTTTCCAGCCCGAGGTATTTTACAAGACTCGGATAAGCCTTTGATCTTCACCATGGCGCGCCTGGATCGTATCAAAAACATCACCGGCCTGGTTGAATCATACGGCGCCTCACAGCGCTTACGCTCACTTGCCAATCTTGTCATAGTGGGAGGAAAAATAGATCCGCAGCACTCATCTGACCATGAAGAACAAGAGCAAATACACCAGATGCATCATTTGATGGACGAATACAAGCTCGATCCGCAGGTTCGTTGGCTAGGTATGCGCCTTGACAAAAATCTGGCAGGTGAGCTTTATCGCTATATTGCCGACAAGCGCGGCATATTCGTGCAACCCGCCTTGTTCGAGGCCTTCGGCCTGACTATCATTGAAGCCATGGCATCCGGTCTGCCGACTTTCGCCACCCGCTATGGCGGGCCGCTGGAAATCATCCAGCACAATCGTTCTGGTTTTCATATCGATCCCAATCAAGGTACAGCTACTGCTGATCTGATCGCAGATTTTCTCGAAAAGAGCCATGAAAAACCGCTGGAATGGGAACGTCTCTCGCAAGGCGCACTTGCACGCGTTGCTAGCCGCTACACCTGGAAACTATATGCAGAGCGCATGATGACGCTATCGCGTATATACAGCTTCTGGAAATTCGTCAGTGGGCTTGAGCGAGAAGAAACCGATCTCTACCTCAATATGTTCTACCACCTGCAATTCCGGCCATTGGCGAATAGGCTGGCCGGTGATGCTTGATTAAGGATCAGTCTGTACAACTTCCGCACCATCATTGTGACTACGAATGTAATGAAGTAGGAAACACCCTATAAAGTCTATTTTATCAAATACTTATATGGATCGCACGTTGCTACGTTCCTTACGATAACGAGATTTTGCAGGGGTTCCTCAAGACATCCTCAAAAATACTCATTTAGTTGCCGTTTCTCAATCATCTGTTTATCAAGAACAAGAGAAAATGATGAAACGCACATTTCAATCCACGCAGACTGATTCTCAAGTTTCTCCACAAACTTATCTCACCATACATTCGCTAAGACGTAGCCAAGGCACTCCGGTCTTAACGGTCCTGACAGGCACTTTGAATGACACCCGGGGAATATGGTGCCGTTGGATACAACAAGAAAGTAGAAATACAGTCATCTGGTCGCCCGGAATGGCTAAATCACTTTCGATCAGCTGGATAGAGACGCTACTTGCAAGCGCCGACCTGCAGCACCAATTGCTACTGTATCTAGCGCAGGTTAATCGGTGTACCACGGAAGAAATCTTCCTTGCGCTGAAAAATAAATCGAGTGATGAATTGGAGATTTTCCAACAGCAGTTACCCATTCAGCTCTCTACACAAGAATCGTTACTCCTAAGCTGGTTTTTGACACAAATCGCCTTGTCCTGTGAATTGACACCTGATTTAGCGTCAAATCTGGCACAGGCCATGAAATTGGAAGATGGCGAAAATCTAGCGCAAGGTATCATGGCTTTTACCAAATTATTGCCAGTGGAAATTTTACCCGGCTTACTGATGGAAGTGACTGATGATGAATTATTACGATCTCCATTCATTCGCATGCTGGCGCAGATTGCAGAGCGCCTACCGGAAATGCCAATTGCATTAGCAGCCATACCTGCACACTTCGAAAACTACTGTACAAAAGCACCTGAATCAAGAATAAAGGCTATGTTACGGCTAGGTATTATCAAAGCACAGTCCTATTCAGATTCTCACTACACCTTACCCGACAAGACAGACCAGATTCTTCGGCAATGTAATGCACCGACGCAATTGTATGAGGAAGCGCAATCATTGCTCCGCTTGATCGTTGAGAAGAAAGATGATTCTTCTGTTGCTCGCAGTCAGGCCGAGCAATTTTTATTTCACATACTAGAATGGGTACCGGAAACACGTGGCGTATTCAAGTTAAATGTCAAAATGCCGTTTAAATTTGGGAAGCGACTAATGGAGATTGATCTGTTTTCCATTTCTGACCAAATAGCCTTGGAAATAGATGGCTATTATCATTTTCAGGATCCGGAATCCTGGCGCCGGGATCGGCGCAAGGATCTTGTATTACAAATGCATGACATACTTGTTTTACGCTTCCTGGCAGAAGATATCGTTTCCCAACTGGATGAAATTCTTGATAACGTTTACCAAGCATTACAGCACCGACGAAATAAAAAATTAAACCAGAAAATCAATGATGAGTGCAACTGGATATCTGACACTTCAAGAGCTGATTCCAATTCGATTCCTGGCTTGTTCAGCTAACGGATTGACAATCAGTGAGGTAAAAAAATCATTAACCCCTGTTTTCCATCAAGCGCCCTCAAGTAATGAATGGCTACAAACATTGCAGCAACTAACCGAACATGGGCTATTAAAAAAAACAGGTAAGTCACGATTTCAAATCACGGTTGCAGGGCGGGAACAAGCACTGCAAAAATTGGACCTACCATCCTTACCCCCGACATTACGTTGGCTGACATTGAGAAACTGCTATCTCATTGCTGCTCTGTTGGGATTACCTGCTCCGATCAATGAACGTGATCGCCTAGCTATTACAAGTGCTGATGGCCTTCGGGCAGCTATTTTGGCCAATGCCTTTAAACTTACTACCAGCGCCTACTCTTCTCTGATCAAAGTTAGAGATAACCTGCTCTGGCAACAATTAGCCCAACCTGCTGACAGTGCAAATCTACAATGTAAATTAGCGGCATCCAATATCACACATGCGAAGCCTTTTACGGCAGGCTCGGTTGCGGCCCTGCTTCTAAGTGGCATATTAGGAACCGAGCGTGAATTATCCTGGGATAGTGCATTAAAACAACTGGCTGCAAAAGCTGCAGGTGCACGACGTATCAGTCCAGAAGAACTGCGACTAGCAATTCTCAGAACGGCTACACAACCTTTACAGCAACCTGAGATATTAGAAAAACAACCTCCACAGCAGCCTGAACCATTGAATCTGGAACACTTCGCTAACCAGGTAAATCAATCTGCCAGACGCTGCCAAACGGGTAAATTTGGTGATAACAAACTATTTATCTCGCACGTTTGGCACCAAATAGAGCGTGAGGGTAATACATTTGGGCTGGATCTGAATGAGTTCAAATACTACCTGATACTGGCCAATAACAAGGGGTTAGTCAACCTAAGCCGTGCAGATCTTCCTTATGCTATGGATCAAGATGCCGTCTCGTTGTCAGAAACTCTTTATCTAAACTCGACTTTCCATTTTATACGTTTGAAACCATAAGATGTCTGGAACCCCACAAAAAGAATATCTACAGATTTTTCGTTCCCGCGTAAAGGAAGATATTTTCCATTCCATTACGCATCACAATCAGATTTGGCAACCTGATCCTTATGATATTGAAAGCATCCACCAGGAAAGCCGTGAGTGCTTTGAACGGTTATTGAATCGTGTAAGTAACTGTGAGCAAACAGACTCGGGGCGCATCATGCTGTTGCTGGGAGAGTCTGGAGCTGGAAAAACCCATCTCATGCGAGCTTTCCGTAATTACACGCATGAAAAGTCACTGGGGTATTTTGCCTACATGCAAATGACTTCTTCTATTTCAAATTATGCGAGCTATGCGCTTCATTACACGATAGATTCTCTCGACAAACCGTATTGTGCAATTAATGGCAGCACGACGGGATTGATGCACTTATCCAATGCATTAATTGAAAGACGACAGATTGTTTCACAACATGCCATTGAGCAACTGCGCAATGGTGAATTGAACCATGACGAGTTGAGTGAGCTGATTTCCAAAATCACCGATGCCATTCTGAATAAAGAAGGGGAGCAATTCCGGCACGTTGATCTTGATTTAATTCGCGTACTCCTCTATCTACAGCACGACGAACCCGCTATTCATGCCAGAGTTCGTAAGTATCTTCGCTGCGAAAATATGTCGGAATACGATTGCAAAATACTTGGCAATCTCACACCGCGTGTTCAGGAAGATGCTCCGGATCGTCTGTTACAAGCTTTAGCACATTTGATGATGGCAATCAATAAAGGAGCTTTTGTCATTTGTCTTGATCAATTGGAAGATATTCATCCTGCAGAAGATGTCGAAATAAAATTCCGGCGTGCCATGGAAACAATGACCAGGCTGGCTGAAATACCGAATGTGTTCGTTGTGATAGCTTGCCTGGACGACGTATACATTTTGCTAAGAAATAGTTTACCTCAATCCCAAATTGATCGAATAGAACGTGATCCCGATACGATTACACTCTGCGGGGAGCGCAGCAAAGCAGAAATACGCGAAATAATTAGCATAAGGTTAGAAGCTCTCTACGATAGCCAGGGAATCTACTCCAGTTCAGGGGAATCTATTTTTCCTTTCCAGGATGAGACACCTACGCTGTTGGCCGGGATGAAAACACGCCAAATCATTGACTGGTGCCGCCAGGAACGTGAATATTCAATCCGCACTGGTAATCTTCCGCGATTACCCGACAAAAACAGAGACACACCACCACAAACAGAAGAGAGTGATAAAAAAATCATCCAGCCATTAGAACAGCTATGGAATGATCATTTAGCTTATCCGCATGCTGTACCCGAAAATGAGGATGAAATGTTGCAGTTACTCGGACGCGGGATTGAGCATTGCGCCGTTGAATTCAATCATTCGCTCAAATGTAGTATTGTGCAACGAGATGATTTTCTGGATATAGACATTCAAAATTCTGCGGAGAATATTGCCTATTGGTCAACCATAGGTTTATGCCAAAAACCTTCACAAGGAGGTGCACTGGCAAGACAAATCAATAAACTACAAACAGCGGCAAGCGGACGCACGGCGATCGCTATCCGCTCTATCGAGTTTCCCGCTAATCCAAAAACCCAGATTGCCATCCAACTGGGTAAATTCGTAGCAGATGGTGGTAAAAAAGTGCTGATCCCGGATGCTGACTGGCGCACGATGGTAGCCATGGAATCATTCCGTAAACAATACGCAGAACGATCTGACTTCAAGAGTTGGCTGCAAAAGGCACAGCCATTGCTCAGCTTGCCTTCAATTCAGCAAATTCTGGATCTTGAAATGACTCTGAAAAGATCCGAAACCTCCTCCGTTCCAGAAAATGCACAGCCACCAGTTCCTCCTGCTCTTGTGAACGTGCAACTATTGGCCCCAGATACCTCACAGCTGAAAATAGGTATGACTCAAGGCTATCAACCCTCCTTTTACAAAGTCGATATTTCTCAATTCGTGCGTCACGCTGCTTTTTTGGGCAGTTCCGGGAGCGGCAAAACAACTCTGGCCTTGAATATCATCGAACAATTACTGCTGCAAGGCATTCCGGCAATTCTTCTGGATAGAAAGGGTGATCTTTGCAGCTATGCAAAAGACGAAGCATGGCGTAGCCCTGTCGCAGATCCAATGCGCGCTCAAATGCGCAAGGATTTACGAAATAAAATTGAAGTGGTCGTTTACACACCTGGCGTTATTGAAGGACAAGGCCGTCCTTTAAGCATACCTATCGTACCTAAAGGATTGGAGAATTTATCATCTGGGGAATGTGATCAGCTGGCCAACCATGCAGCCTTCTCTCTAGGAAGAATTATGGGCTATAAAGATCACGGCCAGGATAAAGCTCGAATCATCATTCTCGGGAAGGCAATTTCCATCCTGGGCCAATTGAACAAGGGCCGTGTATTGACAATTGATCATCTGTTGGATTTTATTGACAAAGATGATCCGCTATTACTCAATGCAATTGGAAGACTCGACTCCAAGTTGTCTAAAAAACTAGTGCAGGATTTACAAACTCTGGCATTGGGACATGGAAGCCTGTTTTCCCGATCAGGAGAATTACTGAATACCGAAAACTTATTCGGCCATTCGAACGGGAAAACCCAGCTAAGTATCATCAACACCAGCAATCTAGGCAACAATGACAACGTATTGTTCTGGGTATCGCAGCTATTACTGGATATTGGCCGTTTCGCAGCAAAATCGCCGAGTGATAAACTGCAAGGCGTCATTTTGCTCGACGAAGCAGATCTTTATTTGCCCGCCCAATCCAAGCCAGCTACCAAAGAGCCATTGGAAAATCTGCTCAGACGCGCCCGCTCGGCTGGAATTGGATTGATGCTTGCAACCCAAAGCCCGGGCGATCTGGATTATCGATCACGTGATCAGATCTCTACATGGTTTATCGGGTGCATCAAAGAAAAAACTGCATTAGATAAATTGAAACCCATGTTAAGTGAAGCGAAAACGGATATTTCCAGCAAACTAGCCCATCAATCAACTGGGGAATTTTACGCCATTCATAATGGAGAAGTAAGCAGTATCAAGGCAGACCTTTCTCTCGTGCAGGCCGAACAAGTATCAGCACATGAAATTTTAAAGCTAGCCGGTAAGAAAAAAGATAACCGTATTTCAGCCTTTTTTCAAAATGTGTTTACAAGTTCCTGATTCTGTTCTAGCGCGCATTTAAAAGTTTTTTCTGAACAATACCTGTCTCGTGTCTGCTGATCCAGACGCAGAAATTTTTGAAAGCACCATCGAAAGCACTTACCAACACGACAAATTCAGTTAAAACCAGCACACCGTGGGACTAAACATCTAAGAATATTCTTGAGATAGTCGGTGCTGCTATTGCACTGGTAGCGCTGGCTTACACTGCTTACAGCGTGGGCATAAGTCGAAAGATCTCGCGGGCAGAATTCTGGCTCGAATTGCGAGATCATTTCTCAAGGTGTTCTGGTCAAGTAAACCTGGACACATTATTAAGTACTTTTTTCAAACTCCTGCGGAGTCATATTTCCCAAAGTGGTATGCAATCTGCGTGAGTTGTAATACACCATATAGGCTTGCACATCCTGAATGGCATCTTCTCTTGTTTGATAGAGGACACCAGTCAACCATTCTCGCTTCAAGCTGCTGAAGAAGCGCTCTGTAGGTGCGTTTACCTATCACTTTACCCT
>NZ_QRCA01000047.1:0-30286 GCF_009833115.1 Nitrosomonas sp. GH22 | reverse complement strand
AGTGCACCACCTTCCTGGCCGGATTGCGTGAGGATGTGATCACCGGTCCGTTGGTCGTGGACGGACCAATGAACGGGGCCACGGTTCTCGCCTATATGCAAACCTGTCTGTGCCCCACGCTGCAGCCAGGTGACATTGTGGTGGCCGACAACCTGTCTTGTCACAAGGTTCCAGGCGTCCGCGCAGCCATTGAAGCGGCAGGTGCCACGCTGCTCTACTTACCGCCGTATTCGCCTGATCTGAATCCAATCGAGAAAATGTTCTCCAAACTCAAAGCCCTATTACGCAAAGCCGCCAAACGAACCATGGATGCCTTATGGGCACAGATCGGCAAAGTGTTGGATCTGTTCACTCCGGAGGAGTGTGCCAACTACTTCGCTTCATGTGGATATGTAAACAAGTAAACCAAAAATACTCTAGTAAAATGTCTTTACATACAACGGACAGCCAATTACATAAGCCAATACCAAAGCATGGCGGAAGGCATTGATGCGTGCCGGTATCGAAAATTTCCGCTGGCATGAGCGACACACCTGGGCAAGTTGGTTAGCTCGAAGAGGTGCGCCTTTGAATGTGATCCAGGAGATGGGAGCTTGGGAATCAACCGAGATGGCGAAGTGTTATGCTCATCTCGCTCCCGAGTAATTCAGAAAACATGCAGAAGTGGTAGATGTTCTGCTGCTTCCTGACACAAATTTGACCGGAAAAATCAGCAGATTAGAAAACTCACCTACCCTATTGATTTAATGGTGCCGACAGCAAGAATCGAACTCGCGACCTTCTGATTACAAATCAGCTGCTCTACCAACTGAGCTATGCCGGCAAATAAAAAAATAAAACTATTTTACAATTTTTAAAAACGCTTTATCTCGTTGTTTACCTTCAACGGATAAAGCTTGGTCTTTCTGTAAAATAGAATCATCTATGTAACTCCCCTCGGTCCATCCCGTATTAATCTCCGGAATAAAGGTAAGTCCTTGCCCTGATTCTCGCGCAAATATTGCAGATACAGCTGCAATCATAATCCTGATTTTTTTTGGTACTCCATTGAACCGAGTTATAAATTGAATTATTTCATTATCAATCTGTAAGTCATTCACTGACTGGCTGCTTATATTAAGTATAATTTCTTTATTCTTAAATAACTCAGCCGGAATACCAGAACATCCATCTTCTAATGCTGAGATATAAGGGCAATATCCATTATTAATACACCACTCATGGACAGCACGTATTAAATAAGGTTTGATTGAAGAGACATTATTCATTTACGCATCAATTTTTCAGCTGGAGTCAATGCATCAATAAATAGCGGTCTGCTAAAAAGCCTTTCAGCATACTTTAGCAACGCAGCAGCCTGCTTTGGTAGCTTGATCCCATAGTGATCAAGCCTCCACAATAACGGAGCAATTGCCACATCCAGCATGGTATATTCATCTCCCAGCATATATCTCTGTTTGTCGAAGATAGGGGCAATCATTGCCAATCCATTCGCAATTTCTATGCGAATTTTGTCTGCTGCTTTTGGATTGCCCTGCTCCAGAGACTCAACATGGCTGAAAAGCTCCTTCTCAAATCGGTGTAATAGTAATCTCGCGCGAGCACGCATCACTGGTTCCGCAGGCATTAATTGCGGATGAGGAAAACGATCATCGATATATTCATTGATGATGTTTGCTTCATACAATATAAGATCTCTTTCAACCAGGATTGGCACTTTTCCGTGTGAACTAATTACAGCGATATCCTCAGGTATATTATTAGGATCAACATCGATAACCTGAAAATCCATATCCTTTTCATGCAATACAATTCGACAACGATGGCTGAAAGGACAAGTTGCTGTTGAATATAATGTCATCATAGCTTCTGTATAACAAGTAATTAATTTACAGAAGATAATTCTGAAGAATCTTCAATGTATATCTCTCCAGTATTCTTTCTTAAGCAGATAGGTTAGCCCAAGCATACCAAACAGAAACAGTAATACGATGACTCCAAGTTCTTTACGATAAGATGCATGTGGCTCACCTAAATAAACCATATAATTTACTAAATCAGCTACAAATTTATCGTATTCCCCTTTTGTCATCGTCCCGGATTTTGTTAAAACCAAATTTTTGGTTCCCGGTTCCAATGTCTGCCATCCTTGTAAATGATGCAGAACGTGAGGCATTGCAACTTTGTCAAAAGTCAAGTTATTCCAACCACTATAAGTGGACGTATCCTGATAAAAAGTACGTAAATAGGTATACAACCAATCTGCTCCACGGGATCGAGCGATAACAGATAAATCTGGAGGAGCCACACCGAACCATTGCTCAGCCTCTTTCTTTCTCATAGCTGCTTCCATAAGATCGCCAGTCTTTTGTCCGGTATGAATAAGTTCCGTACGAATATCATCCTCACTCATTCCGATATCACGATGTCGGTTATAGCGCATAAAATCAGCGCCATGACATGTGAGACAGTATTCAACGAAACTATTGGCACCACGTTTCAGCGATTCCTTATCAGTCCTATCTATAGGAGCTTTGTCTAACTCAACTTCCTGCCCGGAAGAATGTGCGACAAAAGGAGTTAGTAATACAGCCAGTAATAAAATTTTTATCATTCTCATTTTGTTACGTTCTCTGGTTCAGGTTTAACTTTATCTATTTTGCTATACCACGGCATCAGCAGAAAGAAAGCAAAATAAATCGTAGTAAAGATTTGTGCCAGTAAAGTATACAAAGGTGTTACCGATTTAGTCCCCAACCACCCGAGAACAAAAAAGCTGATCACAAAAAGAGTCAACGCAATTTTAAAATAGGGTCCTTTATAGCGGATTGATTTAACTGGACTGCGGTCCAGCCAAGGCAGGAAACAAAAGATAACTACAGCCGCCGCCATTAAAATCACACCCCATAATTTGGCATCCACACCCAAAAAGTTCACTGTCACTGCACGCAACATGGAGTAATATGGAGTGAAATACCATACTGGAGCAATATGATCCGGGGTATGTAAAGGATTGGCTGGTATAAAATTATTATCTTCCAGAAAATATCCACCCATCTCTGGTGCAAAGAAAATAATCCCACAGAACACAATCAAAAATCCCACTGCTCCAAAGATATCCTTGACCGTGTAATAAGGATGAAACGGTATGCCATCGACCGGGATCCCGGTTTGTGGATCTTTGTTAGCCTTGATTTCTATACCATCAGGATTATTGGATCCCGTTTCGTGCAAAGCAATGATATGTACAAACACCAGCACTACAATCAAAATAGGAAGTGTTACCACGTGATAAGCAAAAAACCGGTTTAAAGCTGCATCCGACAGCATGAAGTCACCGAGAATCCAGTTTGACAAGGTATCGCCTATAAGTGGTATTGCTCCGAACATACTGACGATAACCTGAGCTCCCCAATAGGACATTTGCCCCCATGGCAAAATATATCCTGTAAAGGCCAGGCTCATCAGAACAAAAAATATGGCCATACCTATCAACCACAGCAATTCACGCGGCTTTCGGTAAGATCCGTACATCATTCCGCGAAACATGTGCAGATAAACCACCACAAAAAACATGGAAGCACCAGTTGAATGCATATATCTGATCAACCAGCCAAAATCCACATCTCGCATGATATATTCAACCGACGCGAAGGCCATTCCGGCATCTGGTTTATAACTCATGGTCAGAAAAATACCTGTCAGCAGCTGATTAACCAGCACCAATAACGCTAACGATCCAAAGTAATACCAAAAATTGAAATTCTTGGGAGCATAATATTCAGATAGATGCGCTTTCCAAGTAGAAGTCAATGGAAAACGCTCGTCTATCCATTTTATCATTGAATTTTGCTGTTTATTCATTTTAGGCGGACTCTTTACTGTCAGAACCAACCAAAAGTTGGTTATCACTTAAATAGGTATAAGGAGGTACTACCAGATTGGTAGGAGCCGGTACGTTTTTGTAGACACGTCCAGCCAAGTCAAACTTGGATCCATGACAAGGGCAAAAGAACCCCCCTAGCCAGTCTTCACCTAGATCAGCAGGCGCTATATCCTTCCGATATACTGGGGAACATCCAAGATGCGTACAAACTCCCAGCACAACCAGTATCTGGGGTTTGATTGATCTTGTCGGGTTTTGCGCGTAAGGAGGCTGTTGATCTCGCTCAGAGTTCGGGTCAGCCAGCTGGTCATTTAATTTCTTTAGATCATCCAACATTTCAGAAGTACGCTTCAGTACCCAAACAGGCTTTCCTCGCCATTCAGCTGTCAGCAGCATACCTGGTTCCAGCTTACTGATATCCACTTCAACCGGTGCCCCTGCAGCTTTAGCTCGTTCGCTAGGCATCATACTACGCAAAAAAGGTGTCGCCACACCCGCGCCAGCAACCACCCCAGCAACCGAAGTGGCCACCAGTAAAAAGCGGCGTCGCCCGCTCATCTTTCCGTTATCACCACTGTCTGTCATTTTCTAACAATTCCATTTCATTAATTACCAGCTAATCAATAACACACTTAATTCCGGCACCTTGAAGCACATGAATTTCTAAAATGGCACCCTGGCACCCTCCTAAAAAGCGCGATTATTTTAGCATAGACTATACTCGCCAAGATAGATTGATTACTATCGACTAATTGATATGGGCCTTAATCTAATTTACCATGACATTGCTTATATTTCCTGCCTGATCCACAAGGACATGGATCATTCCGTCCAATCTTGTCACTTTTACGTACAAATGGTTGTTGCTTGGCTTCATGACCCTCCGTGACTGATTGATGCTCCTCTTCCGCCTCACTATAAGCAGCGTGATGATATTGCAAATTTTTCGGGGTTGAGGTTTCTGCTACTGATTCAACCTGCTGCTCACTACGGATTTGTACGGTCATAAGAATTTTTGTTACATCAGCTTTAATCGCGTCGAGCATCCCCGCAAACAGCTCAAAAGCTTCCCTTTTATATTCCTGCTTAGGATTTTGTTGAGCATAGCCGCGCAAATGAATCCCTTGTCTCAAATGATCCAGCGCAGCCAAATGCTCACGCCAATGTGAATCTATACTGTGCAACATCACCATACGCTCATATTGATTCATGATTGATGCACCCACTTGTTCGACTTTACCCTGATAGCTGGTGTTCACAGATTCCATGATACGGCTACGCAGATTTTCTTCATGCAGTTCACTATCAGCTTCCAACCATTCCTGCACGGGAATTCGCAAGAGAAATTCACTGGCCAAAGCTTTCTCTAACCCAGGAACATCCCATTGTTCTTCTATACTTTGTGCAGGAATATAAAGACCAATTAGTTGGTTTATCACACTCTCACGAATAGCACTAACGGTTTCTGAAATACCTTGCTCGGCATCCAGCAACTCGTTGCGCTGCTGATAAATAACCTTGCGCTGATCATTGGCCACATCATCGTATTCCAGTAATTGCTTGCGAATATCAAAATTTCTGGCTTCGACTTTTCTCTGAGCATTTTCTATTGCACGCGTCACCCATGGATGTTCGATTGCCTCTCCCTCTGGCATTTTAAGGCGCGTCATAATATTCGCTACCCGGTCGGAAGAAAAAATACGTAACAGTGGATCTTCTAGGGAAAGATAAAAACGGCTGGAGCCCGGATCACCCTGCCGGCCGGAACGTCCACGCAGCTGATTATCAATCCGGCGTGATTCATGCCGTTCAGTGCCAATGATATGCAATCCTCCCAGCTTGATTACCTCATCATGCCTGACTTGCCACGCTTGGCGGGTTTCCTTTATTTTTTCTGTTTTGGTCATATCATCAAGAGCATCATCTACCCGAATACGATTGATTACCTGCTCCAGATTTCCGCCTAGCACAATATCCGTTCCTCGACCAGCCATATTAGTCGCTATGGTCACCATCTTCGACTGCCCTGCCTGAGCGATGATATCGGCCTCCCGTTCATGCTGCTTGGCGTTGAGAACCTGATGAGGTAGCTTCTCTTTTGTCAGCATGGTCGATAGCAATTCATTATTTTCGATTGAGCCAGTTCCAACCAGAACTGGCTGTCCACGCTCGTAACAGCTTTTGATATCCGCAATAATCGCCTGATATTTTTCTCGTGCCGTACGAAAAACCTGATCCATACGATCTTCCCGTGCGATCGGACGGTGAGTTGGAATGACAACCGTCTCCAATCCATAGATTTGCTGAAACTCAAATGCCTCCGTATCAGCAGTACCGGTCATACCGGCAAGTTTTTCATACATCCTGAAATAGTTCTGAAAGGTGATAGATGCCAAAGTTTGATTTTCTTTCTGAATTGAAACATTTTCTTTGGCTTCAACAGCCTGGTGCAATCCCTCCGACCAGCGCCTTCCCGGCATTAAACGACCAGTAAATTCATCTACAATAACCACCTCATCGTTCTGCACAACATAATGCTGATCGCGGTTGTATAACGCATGCGCACGCAATCCCGCATTAAGGTGGTGAATCAAAGTAATATTAGCTGGATCATACAAACTGGATTCCGCTGGCAGCAAGCCAACCTCACCCAGTAATTTTTCAGCATGTATAAATCCTTCCTCGCTCAGTAATACCTGTTGCGTTTTTTCATCCACACTATAATCACCCGGACTATTTTCATCCTTCTGCCGAGTAAGCCGGGGAATCAATACGTCAACGCGTTTATAGACTTCGGTATCCCCTTCAGCCATGCCAGAAATGATCAAAGGCGTTCGGGCTTCATCAATAAGGATCGAATCAACCTCGTCCACAATTGCAAAGTTAAGCACGCGTTGTACCCGCTCTGCGCTATGCCCCACCATATTGTCACGCAGGTAATCAAAGCCATATTCGTTGTTCGTACCGTAAGTTATATCTGCACCATAAGCAGCTTGTTTATCTTCATGAGGCATCTGTGACAAAACCACCCCGACACTCAATCCGAGGAACTGATAAATTTGCCCCATCCATTCAGCATCACGCTTCGCCAGATAATCATTGACTGTAACAATATGCACTCCCTTTCCGGAAAGCGCATTAAGATAGATTGGTAAGGTGGCCATCAATGTCTTTCCCTCACCGGTACGCATCTCGGCGATTTTCCCTTCATGCAGCACCATTCCGCCGATTAGCTGTACATCGAAATGACGCATGCCAAGAACACGTTTACTCGCCTCCCTGACTACGGCAAACGCTTCTGGCAGCAATTGATCCAGTTTTTCGCCATTTGAGATACGTTGCTTGAACTCGCTCGTCTTGTCACGCAGCTCCTCATCCGACAGTGGTGAAATGACAGCTTCCAGCTCATTGATGGTGCGGACGATCCTTGAATATTGCTTTACCAATCGATCGTTACGACTACCAAAAATACCTTTTAGTAAATTACTCAGCATGGGAAATTGTTGTTTATCTATTGATGTAAAAATGCACTGTAATACAGATCAACTATCAAACATGATCTATTTCACAGCAGGGGGAAGCAGAGGGGTACTGAAATTGCTTGCTGGCTGATTCATGATCAAACCAGAATAATGTTATAGAAAATGCATGCAAGCGCATAATAGTTGCAGATACGTAACGAGGATAAATGATACACATTATATTTGGATTCAGTGCGTTAAGTAGTGCTTGCTGTGACCCGCACTTTTCTTATTTACGCAATCATTTATCTGGCTGAGCATCAACTGATCTAATTCATCGTATGTCAGGATAAATTCCGCAGCGACACATCAAATCGTTGCGATAATAAAGTCCGACCATACTACCATAATCGAAATGATAAGCAGAAAAGACAATAACTGTTTTGGTACCGAGCATATTGTCTCAAACCCTGATTATCCAGCATAATCTTCAATATTTATAATATGTATACAAAGCAAAATGGCATGTCCATCCTTAATCTAAGCAACTATCTGACAGTTCTGAGTAATACGCCCGATTATGGTCAATTATTTATCAAGGCACGACATCTGGCAGAGGTACAGAAACACCTACTGGATATTATTCCATCTCAATTCAAAAATCGATGTACGGCAGGGCAGCATACCGCTGACGGCCTCTTGGTTATTTATGTGGATAACGGTGCTTCTGCCACTCGGCTACGCAACTTTGCCCCATCAATTCAACAAAAAATGAATAAAACCGGAATCAAGGTTGAAGATATCAGGTTTCGCATCCAGCCTCAGTTGCATTCCCAAGAATCTGAAGACACTCATGAAATTAAACGTTTACTGAGCCAGACTGCTGTTGAGCATCTGGACAGACTATCCTGTTCATTACCAGCTGAATCCCCCTTGCAATCTTCCCTCAAAGCCTTGCTGGCAAACAACCATCATGAATAAAAATCGCTGTTTAACCCTTCTCCATATTGCTGATAAAAGTATTGGCTTCATTTATAGATTTTTCCATCGCGGCAACCAGAATTGAGACATTCGATTGCAGTGTTTTCAATTCTCCTTTCAATGAAGCAATCGCCCGGGCATTTAGGTTATGTTTAAGATACATGACTTGATCATTAAAAACAGTCAACACAGGTTGTATTCTGGATTCAGCATTTTTCATGGCAGCAACAAGCTGTCTGTAATATGACTTCGTTGTATCGAGCTTTTCCTGGCTGCTTCGTTTTAAAGTCGAGTTTGAGTATTGTGTAATCTCCTGTTCCCACTCCCTGAACAATGCGGCCGAAACACTTTCGATATCCTCTATCCGGCTTCTGACTTCATTTGCCTTATCCACGCTTGCTTCGTATTCACGGTTCAGCTTTTTATAGACTCCTTCAAGATCGCCACCTTTAAAATTCGTGGCAACAGAAAATTGCTCCAAAGCTGATTTGAATTGCTCTCTAGTTTCTTCTTGCGTGTCCCTCGCCTTTTCCACGCGATAAACCAATATATCCCGTTTCGGGATGCCAACTTTCTCCAGCCCACTGTAATACATAGTAGAACAAGCAGTTAGAAGAACTGCAAAACCCATAACAAAAATTTGATTTGAATATTTCATTGTCGCGCCCCAATAAATCTCGTAAACCCTCGGTGAGGACTCAGAATATAGATATTAATCTCACCGCAGTACGCCACGCCGCAGTAATTGCCACATCACCTTATAGCCCCAGAGTATTGGATGGCGCCTTAACATCGGCGTAATCTCCACCTTGATGCCTGTATGCCGCTCAATTTTCCACGCAGCATAATCCAGACAATCCCGGAAAGTTATCGTCGCCTTGCTCAGGCGTAGTATTGATAAAACTCTTCCCTGCCAGCGCCGCAATCGCCATTGGATACGTGTACTTAATTTCTTTAGCGAGGTTACCGCTCCAATATGATACTGCTCATCAGTTTGCAAACTCAGCAATGGACTCAAGGCAGGTACGGCCGCTACGGTTAATTGGTTGTAGAACTCGGGATCAAGCTGTACTAAATGTTGAGCGCGTCCCTTGCGCTCAGCACGCAGCTCAGCTGCATAAGTCAGCATTAGCCCGGAAGTCCAGATTGTCTCCAGATTACTGGAGCCTGACTCAAGTACAGGCAACGTTGAACTGATAAATTTAAGTATGGCATGCGCCTGCGCACGGTAGATACGCTTCTGAATCTGGTCGTCACGTGTATAAAGCAATCTGGCCGGTTGCGAAAAACGCGCCCAGATATAGGGATGAAACCAGTGACGGGCGCCACGTTCAAAATCTGCTGTAGATATAACTGCATACTTTGCACGCATGACACCGGTTGAAGCGGGAATCTCCAGATAAAAGACATTTGGTGGCAACCAGGCATTCAGATAGGCCAGCAGATGATCGGAATAAGCTAGCTGATAATCACTGATCAGCACATAAAAATCGACAATACCTTCAGTCAGATCAGAAGTATGCAGGCATGAGCCGTATAGAACGATTGCATCCAGAGCCTCCCCGAAACGCTGTCTCAACGCATCAGTAAAGCCTTGAAATAACGGGTGTACAGGCTGAGCATCCTGGATCGCTATTTTCTGTATCAGGAGGTCAGGGATACTTTGCAAATCAACGGAATCGCCCATTCAGATCCCTCTTTTAGAAAACACGGAACAGAATCGGGCCATCAGCCGTGATTTTTACTGGTCCGTACTGACTGGAAGCATGATAAAGCTCGCCATCCACGATATATTCATCATCCAGCCACAATTCAACTGAAGCTGCGTTATAACTGATATAGCCTTCCTCTCTTTTCAAGTGGTGGCCGCGCCCTGCGATCAGCGGCCAGATATTTCGCCAGAAGTGCTTACTGTGTTGCTCGACAAATGTTGTACGTAACGGCGCAGGTTCCTGCCCCCAATAAGGGCGAATGCCGAGCAATAATCTTTCCAGCGTGCTGACGAGCGCAAACAGATATACTTTTTCGCTCAAAGTACCCGTGTTATCTTCTTGAGTAATATGCACCGGGGCCCACTCAGTTTGTGGGCGTCCCAGAAAGGAGCCCACCAACGAACGTAGTACGATCAACACTGTAAAGATATTGCCAGTAATCCCCATGTGCTTAATCTGACTGTGCGAGAATTTCACGCCACGAGCAATCAAACCAAGGCCAAATATCATTCCGTATACATTTCTTGTACCGGCCTGTTCAATCCGCAATACTGGCCTCTTTATCCGCTTCACCTCACCAGGTTGGTGCACATATTGCCTGATTCTGGTCAAAATCTGCTCTGCCCGCCCATTCGTCCCTAGATCCAATGCAGTCATGTTGGTTGTTCCAGCCGGTACAATAGTGATTTCCGGCCATCTATCCAGCGACAAGCGTTCAAACAAGCAACTGATCACACCTTGCAGAGTACCGTCTCCCCCCACAACAACCAGCCATTCAATCTTTGCTTCGATTATAGCGATAACAGCCTGCTCAAACTCAACTGGGCTGGTTGCCTGAATTTGTCTGATTTCCGGCAATGTTGCCAGAAGGCTCTGCATCCGTGCGGCATGTTTACGAAACCAGCCTCCCAGCGGGTTGTAGATCAAACCTACCCTGGCAGGTACAAAGTCCCCCACAGAGTTACTGGCCATCTCATGTTGGCCTGACATATCGCTGGGAAAGAGACGGCCGGGTAAATACTCTGACTGCAAATTGCCGTCTGTCACGAACGGGATCAATGCCCTCCATCCATGAGTAAAGTACACCGTCCCGGGATCGGCTTTGCCAGGCGATAAACAGCCTGCAAATAAGGAAGAAGGTAGACAGACAATGCCACAGTACGACCAGAATGAATCCAATATCCGGCCTATCAACTATCCAGCCAGCAGTTAACAAGATCAAGTTCGGATTACGCCGTGCGGTAATTAGGCGGTGAAATGAATCGACTTTACGCCAGATGAAAATATCGAAAGAGGCCAGCCAGAACTGAAAGGCGCCTTCGCAAAGACGACCACCTATATAGCCAATAAACATTAACCAGGTGAATAATTCGAGATTGGTCAGCGGTGTGGTGGTAGTCATAAGACCAACACCCCAAGCCAGATACCATAAGGGCGGATGGATAATATCCAAACCATGATCTAATATATCGCCCACCTTGCTTGATGTCAGCGTAACGCGTGCCAGTTTGCCATCGACCGTATCCAGAAAAGTCATCAACCATGCCATGATCAGGCCAACACCAAACGCACCATACCAGAATGCCACGCCCGCCAGTACAGCCAGAACCAGGCTAAGTAATGTTACATGATTAGGCTTCAGTCCCAGCTGCACACACAGACGTGTAGTCATAAACGCTGGCCAAGGCCATAGCCATTTAGTGACCAGATCAGTCACACCTTTATAGGAGGCGGCAAAAAGCTCGGATTCAAGCGCGGCCTGGTTGCAACGCAGAATCGGCAGTACATAAGGTGGATCTTTCTTTTTCAGATTTTGCTGTACCTGAATCGGGAGGTCTTTTAAGGTGCAGCGTGGAAGATCATCGGGTACCGGCCGTTTCTCGCTCAATACTTCACACATCACACCAGCGTCGTTTCCGTCTGCCCGGATCGCCACTGGAATTTCATCCACAGGTGTAACAAGTACCGTGTGTTTATCCAATACCATCAGGGCATTGATCACTCTGGCATCGAACAGATAATCAGCCCGCAGCAACAACACGAAATCCGCTCCAGCCAATTGTGAAAGATCTTCTACCACAGCAGCTGTCCCGATTGAGCTCAGCATCCGTTCAAGACGAGTGCGCCCACTCACCCCCCACAAATTAGTTTTACTATTGCCGACAATATGAACAAAGAAAGTTGCAGACATGTTTATCTCAGAAAGTTCGTCGTAACAGCCAATATGCTGCAATAACAATCAGAATTGATCCAGGTGCAATTGAAACAACGATAGGATTCAACTGAAATACCAGCCCGATATTAGCGATAATCTGATCGAGCAGATAAATACTGATCCCCATCAATGAAGCCAGAACCAGTTTTCCTCCCAATCCTTCACGCACCGAGCCAAAAATGAAGGGAATTGCTATCAAAATCATTGCAATAGTCATCACTACACTACCGACCTTGCGCCATAAAGCCATAACATAGGCATCCGCTTTCTGACCGGTCATCTTTAAGAATTCGGCATGGTGCAACAACTCCAATGGGGTCAGGCTTTCAGGCGGTTTTGTCAGTGTCGCGATATCTTCAGGGCCGAGAAACGAGTGCCACTGAAGTGCGTGTACTTTCCTGGAAAAGATACGATCTGGGGCAAACATACGTACAGTAACATCATGCAATTTCCACATACTTTTGTCGAAAATATCTGCATATTGCGCATGTATATGGGCAGTCATCAATCCCTGTTTATCAAAATGCATGACTTCGATATCTATTGCCCGCCCTTTATGCAGCATTTCACCAATACGCAATATATTCTGCTCATTACGTGTCCAGATTCCGAGCCCCTTCCCTAATTCCGCACTTTGCTCCAACGCCACCGCACGCAATACAATCGCCTGCTGTTGAAATTGTGGCGCCACCAAATACTCAAGTGCTATGGTTGAGGTGATAAGCCCCCCCCCGATTCCAATCGGGGCAAGGCTGATCATCAAAGGAGAAAATCCTGCCACGCGCATCGCCACCAATTCAAGGCTGACCGCTAACCCGCCTAGCGCACCTACTGTCCCCAGCAGCGCAATGAAAGGCGCAATCTGGATAAATCTGCGAGGCATCAGCATTGCCGTATACAGGAAAGCATCCCGGGTGGTATATGTTCCTTTCCCCACATCATCCAGCTGATCAAGCAGATCAAAAAAACTGAACAAGGGCAACAGCACCACAGTAGCAATAATCATCCCTGTCAAAACCTGCAAGGCGATGTAGCGATAACAGATCTTCACTATTTTCTTGCAGATAAGAATAACCTGAGCTCAGGCAGGCGCAATACAACAACCATGAGAAGCAATCCATATACCCACCAGATCCCCGGCACGGCAGCAACAACGCCCTGCTCCACCCAGGTTTTCGCTAATCCACTGAGGTTGTAATAAACAGCGAATACTAGCGCTGCAACAATAAATGTTCTATCAGCTTTATCTTTACGTGGCGCTATCCGGGTAAAAGAAACCGCGATCAAAGCCAGCAAAATGGTTGCGGCTGGCCGGGAAAGCCGCCATTGTAATTCCGCTATCTCCTGCGGTTGCTCGGAATTCCATAATGATTGCGTTGATGCAGCCTTGCGTCGATAGTTTTGAGCTTGATCGTTTTCATTAAAGTAAATCATCTTTTCAAACTGAACAGTACTATCCCTGGCTGCATCATATCCAAGACGATAGATTTTCCCGTCCAGCAATTCAATATACGGCCATTGCTCCTGTGTCATGGGCTGCTGGTAACCTTCTCGGGATACGATAATTTCTCTGTTTTCAGCTGTTCTGATGTAGTGAAAAATGCCTTCCATGCGTTTTTCAAGATCATCTTTTCCCCGGATAAAGATTACACGGCCACTTTTCTCACTACCGTAGAATCTTCCTGGCTGAAATCGATCAGTATTTAACTCAGCTTCAGCCTGTGCATTCATCACATAGCTTTCTGCATACGCCCACGGGCGAGCATAAATGGAAAGGACTCCACTGAGGACGGCAATGGGTAGGGCAATTATGAAAACAGTACGAATAATCTGGTTGTCACCATAACCGACAGAACGTAACACATTAATTTCCTGATCACGGTTCATCCGGCTTAAACCATGGATTACCGCAACATAAAAAGCAATCGGCACCAGCACTTCTAGCGCAATAATAGTTTTCAGCCCCACCAGTTTGAACATGGCTATGGCACCCAAGGTCTCAGCCACCGCCCCGGTTAAAAAACGCGCAACGCTGAAACTTACGAAAAGCCCGATCAGGATGATAGTTACTACGAAGAAAGGAAGTAATAGTTCCCGTGAGATATATCTTTCAATAATTCCCATGAAAGTCAGCTGTCCGTTCTACACCGGTGGATGTGTCGATATTGCTTTGGCCAGAACAGATTTTACCAGCTGGAAATCTTCCACTTTATCAACATCAATGCCTGCTTCAGGAAATGGCAAAATTACCGGACGCACCTGAACACCTGTTTTTTCTGAAACTTCCTGTAGCGCCTGATCAAGCGTTAAACGTCCGGTCAGATATGACCAGACAGCTCGCCAACCCAGCACCCGGTTGATCAGTTTCCAGGGACGTTTGCGCAATGCCTCCGCCTGCTGCCAGAAATCCACCAGTGTGCGCCCCCGAGAATTGAATGTGAACAAGTTACAGCCACAGAAATTTCCATCACACAAACGAATTACCGTGCGCCTGGCATTACCATATCTGTCTTGCAAAGTTTCATACCGGATGATCCCGACAGTCGCATCACATTCCAGATTGCGGGAGGCTTGCAAGAAATATTCCACAATTTCCGGCGTCAGCAGGGCGTGATCGGCTGTCGTCAGCAAAATTCTTTGATGCATATCGATTTGCGAGAGCCCATGAACAGCACTACGGGCGGGTGAGTCCAGATTTTTCACCCAATCTACCTGCTTATTTTCTATGCGTTGCTTGAGTTCTCCGCATGCAGATAGCAGCGATTCGGGCGGGCCGCACAGAAGAATGGATTTTATTTTGTTACAACCGCTCAAGGCATCGAGTACCCGGATAACCATTGGTTTTCCACAAACAGGGGCATAAGCCTTGCATGCCGCTCCCGTATACCTTGCCACAGGATCCTGATCACCCCGGTCGGCAGCCAATACCAGGGCAGCAAATTGATCGTTATCGCGCATCGCGAACAAAGCAGAATTTTGTCTTGCTGGATTGATTTGATCGCATCCTGATCATGCCAACGTTTTCTCATAAATACGATAACGCTTGTACTCTTTCCCTCCTATTCTTTCGAGAATTGCACGCATGGGCAGATTATCCTCAAGGACCCAGGATAATTCAACATGCTGAATACCCCTGGCTCTGGCTATTTTTCTTGGTGCATCAATAACCTTGAAGGCCAATGCCATCCCGGAGAGCGTATGATGAAATTGCTTGCGAACACCCATTAGGGGAACTCTTCCGGTGGTAATTGAATTGGATTTCAGTTTATTAACCAGGTGGAGCCAGCCAAAGGGAAAAAGATTTCCATTCAGATCTGGCAATACTTCATTCAGATTTGGTAGCGCTGCCATGAAAGCGACAGGCTCCCCATCCATTTCTGCTATCTGGACGAATTCATCCGGAACCAGCCAGCGTAAAGAACCGCCCAGTTCGGCAAATTCTTCCTGCGTAAAGGGAACGAATCCCCAATTCCCCGACCATGCGTCATTAAATATATTTCGCATGATCTCGATTTCCTCGCTAAACCGATTGCGTTGCAGCGTCCTGATCTTTATCCGATGCTGATATTTACGATCAATAGTCTGCATGGCGGGAGGCGATTCAAAATCTGTTTCAAGCCAGTAAGCCAGCAAATCCTTCCCGGGATGATAACCATTTTGTTCCAGCAGATTGACATACCACCGAGGTGAATACGGCATCATGAAAACAGGGGGGGTATCAAACCCCTGAACCAACAGGCCACACTCCTGGTTAATAGAAAAATTGAATGGCCCGCTGATCTGACGCGCTCCCCGTTTAACCAGCCAATCTTCAGCCGCCTGTATCAGCCCACTAAAAACGGTTTCATCATTAATTGATTCCAGCATACCAAAATGTCCGGTATCTGGTCCGTACCGCTGCCGATGCAGTTCATCTATCTGTGCACTAATTCTGCCAACAGGCTGATTATTACGGTAGGCGATCCATCCTTGCCACTGGGCATGCTTGAAATAGGGATTGAATCTGGAGAAATACAATCGCCGTTCCAGCCGAAGAGGAGGCACCCACAGCGGATCATCTGCATATACTTGCCAAGGTACATCAATAAACTTCCCTACTCCGCGAAAACCAGAAATCGGGAGAATTTCGATTTTTCCTTCCGATGGATGATCCGGGAATATGCTCATGTCCTCATTAATAAACAGGCTCGCTCAAGCTCAAGCAACGACTTGTCCGACAAATCGAACACTTCCTTCCGGATATAATTGCAACCTGATTATTTTTTGAACTGCTCAGTATAAACCAGCAAAACTGTAACCATTTGCTGAAAAGTCTGCTGCTGTTGATGCTGACTGAGTTGTTCTGCAGTAAAGTCCTGTGCATTTCCTCCAGGTAAACCTTCCTGCTCATTTCCACCTAGACGTGCAAACTGGTAGAACTTGTTCCATGCAACGTTATATTCACGCAACTGATTTTGTGGAATGAAATTTCTCAGGACTTCAAAGGCATCCCGCAACACAGGCAGGCGAGGCTGCATATAGGCCACCAGATCATCCGGCCAGCGAGTGGTCACCGGATACAAACCAATTAGTTCCTCGTGAAAAACAGAGTCGTAATATTCCACCGCTCCTGCTCGGCGCCGATGATTAATAATATCCACCCCCACCCCCACAACCAAAACCAAACCCAGCAGGGTAAATGGCCAAATCGGGGCATCATGAATATAGAGTGATACCTGTTCAATAAATTTTTCCAAAATATCCTCCTCTTTCCTCTAAAAGAGATAACGTGTTCAAGACAACTAATATTTGCCACTGCAACCGATTGATATTGCCACAGGTCACCAGCGGTCGCAATGCTTTACAATTCGATAGTTTCGCGCACAGCCTCTACAGGAAGCAAATTCATAGAAACGGTAAAGAACATGATAAATCGCTCGTTGCCATACGGCTGTATTACAAAAACCCGGTAGAAAAGTAATCCTGGTAACAGAAATAGCCTGAATTTTATATCGAAACAACCAAGGAGGGAGTAGTGGAGGACAAAGAAAAAAATACGTCTGAATTATTACAACTGATTGTTATACAAAATAACAATGAGATGATCACTGTCGATCAGATCAAACATTCTCTGGATGAACGAGGATTTGCTGTATTGCTGGCTATTGCCACCTTGCCAATTTGTCTTCCTATTCCCGCCCCACCTGGTTTTACGACTGTTTTTGCTATTCCGCTTTTTATTTTTTCAGTACAGATGATATGCGGCATGAGGGCACCCTGGATTCCCCAGTGGCTGGCAAGGAAAGCAATAAGAAAAAAAACACTGGATAAACTGATCAACAAGATCACACCATGGTTGCGAAAAATAGAAAGACACCTGCACCCGCGGCTAACCTACATCAGCGTGCATGCCTGGGAGCGAATCATTGGCCTCTTCTCTTTTATTTTTTCAATTTCTATTGCGCTGCCCATTCCCTTGATCAATTTTTTGCCAGGCTGGGGTATTCTTATTATGTCGCTCGGATTACTCAGCAAAGATGGCCTGACCATTTTCGCCGGCATGATCGTCGGCACCATCGGCGTTGGAATAGCTCTGATAATCGTTGCATTGTTATGGATGGGAGTTCCGATACCATACCTGCATCCGGCTGATTAATTCAACCTGCAGCCACTTTGCTGATCACATAGCGAAATTTGCCTGATTTCTCGGCTGAAATTTCGGATACCTGCTCTATTTTGATTATTACACCCCGGCCCAACCGAGCCTGGAATAACGCAATAATCTGGCCTGTATCCACTTGACTCAAGCCGCCCTCAGTAACGATTAGTACGTGGGTAAGATCTATACTTTCCTGTATGATTTTAAATGTTTTTATCTGCGGCATATCTCGCAGGATGTAAATCAGTGCCAGGCCATGCATGACTGTACCATCCCGGGCGACGACGAAATCAGTGCTGCGACCCTGTATTTCCCTGATCAGCGGCAAGCCACGTCCGCAGTCACATACCTTGTCATCAAGCGTGCCAATATCACCGGTTCGATAACGAATAAAAGGAAAATCCCTGCTGGCCAGATGAGTCACGACAATCTCACCTGACTCCCCATGCGGGAGAGGATGGCCGTGAGAGTCGACAATTTCAACAATAATATCCTCAGCGGTAATATGCATCCCGCCTGCAGGGCATTCATGCGCAATAAAACCTGCATCCCGGCTGCCATAGCCATTTGCTACCCGGCAGCCAAACGTATCGCTGATCTGCTTACGCTGATCGCCATACAGCCGTTCAGATGTCACAAATGCCACCTTAATACCCAGATTGCGCATGATGATGCCGGTTTTATCAGCATGTTTCGCGATATGGGATAAAGCTGAGGGATAGCCAAACAACATTTTGGGTCGAAATTCACAGATAGTACTGAGGAAACTCTCTACTTTTTGATCAGACATTTCAAATGCCGGTAGCAATTTGCTGCGAAACAGACGGTCGCGCACGGCACGTAATGCATCCTGCGCCCCCAACTCGATTGGAGAGCCCCACACCACAATCTCCGGATCTCCTATATCCACTCCCCACCAACGTGTAGCACGCCACTTGGCAGCGATATCGTGACTGACACGCTCTTTCCCGATAAAAAACACCAGCGGCTCGCCACTTGATCCACCCGTATTGAAGCGAGCCAGATGACGCGCCTGATTGGATTTAAGTGCTTCCAGATTGGCACGAATCGCTGGTTTGTCCAGAAAAGGTAGATGCTGCAAATCAGCCAACACATTTATCTTTTCCGGCTGAAAATTTAACCCGGCAAATAGTTTTTGGTAATAAGGAACATGAGTATTCGCGTAGATGAGTAATTGACGCAATCTTTCAATCTGTAACTGTGTAATCTCTTCAGGAGAAAACCACTGGGTGTTCTCCATAGACTTACGCACATTAACACTGCTGTGTTTTTTAATCTGTTCATGAAGTGGAAAAAGAAACCTGGATACCAAATGAGTACTAATATTAGGCATAAACTTACTGTCTATCTTAATGATCCATATCGTTTCGCCTGCTCTGATTGAGCAGCAATTTTCGTAAATTCTTCTACAAGCACAGCAACTCTCTGATCCCAAGAATTTTTATATGCATAATCAATAATTTTTTGCTGATTCCAATTGCTCTTTAAAGCATTATCAATCGCCGACCTAAGTGCCTGTTGATCATTAAAGGGTACTAATTTACCTAACTCTGTATTACAGACGACTTCAGCATTCCCTCCCACATTAGTAGTGACAACTGGCAAGCCACAAGCCATCGCTTCAAGAAATACATTGGCCCAGCCTTCGTTTCTTGTAGCAAGCACAAACAGATCAGCGGCTGAAAGCAGGATTTTCAAACGATCCGGCGAAACAATACCCAGAAATCGGACATGCTCCTCCAGCCCGGATTCAGAAACTTGTTGCTTCAATCTCCCAGTCCAGTCACCCTCGGCACTTGCCCCACCTGCTATCAGAAACCGAATATCAGGATAAATTTTTCTTAAATCAGGCAAGCACTCGATAACACGGTGAAACCCCTTACGTTCACAAAGACCACCCACTGACACCAATATTGGTATATCTTCCGGTATCCCCAAGCTCCTGCGTGCTTCAAGCCGATCAACACGACAAAATTTATCAAGATCTACACCATTTCCTACTACGAGTATTTTGCCTTCCTGAATTCCGACTGTCACCGCTACTCGCTTTAAAGAATCCGATACTGAAAAAATTTTTACGGCACGTATCATGGCTTTACGCATGAGGAAACGGTATAAAAATCTACAGGAAAGCCGCGCTTCCGTCCCTCGCAAGGTAATAGTGACGGGAACTCGAAACCATTTTCCCAAAAGGCTTGCAGCGTACCCATCCGGATAAGCAAAATGTGCATCAATAATCTGAAAATCGAAACGTTGCTTAAGCTGCCACAAAGTCAGCAAACTACCTAATGCCATGAAAAAACCATCCAGAAATTTCAGAAATCCAGGTACAGAAAAAAAACGTGGATGGTAAATTTCAAAATCTTGCTGATACTCCTGATAAGGTGCATCTGGCCTGAAATGAGGGCGCCAGCGGCGCAGAATCCCCTGCAATGGGAACCAAGGAACAGGAGCAATTACCACAAGCGGCAGATGTTTACCCACTCGAAACATACGCTCACGAATGAACAATCCCGCATTAGGCTGACCGGGATGTGGAAAAAGTGAAGTAAATACAACAACCCCAAGATCGCTATCATTGCCTTTATCCCTATTCTTCACTTCCCATGGAGTGTGTCTCATACTACTAAAACCATAATTATTTGATCAAAAAAGATAATAACAAATCATCTATGACAGTAGCATTCAATAAAATATCTTAAAAGAAGAAAATTGGAATCATAAAATCATGTATTAACTTTAACTTTACTAAGTACGCCCCAGAAACTAAGCCACGACAAATCTTCATCAGAAATATCTTGAAATGATTCAGCAAGATATGACCTGATCGATTTAATATTCTGCTCTTCAACAAACAAGGTAAAAGTAAGACACATTAAAATTGTGGCAAAACCTGTGGTAGCCAAAGCTCCGGTAGTAGTTAACATGCCACTACTAATTAGGAACTCCTTTATAGGAACTCCTTTATAGGTTATATCCATGATCCATGTAGTCTGTAACTCTTTAAATCTACCTCATGTAGTACTACCAAACTACCTTCATGCAATACCTCGAGCTATAGTCAAATACTGCTTGCTGTATGGAGGATCAGGCGGCCACCAGTTTTGGAGTTCCACTTCCCTGGAATGACTGCCTTGGCACCTTGCTGTTCGATTTGATCGCGTATGATCTGACTGTCTAGCCTTTGCCTGCAATAATAGATTGAGCCGCACCCAGCCTGAATAGCAAAGCCGATGCGTGTGTGCAATCATTGATCTGACCACCGGTAATATCGAATACGATGGAAAGTCTGTGGGCATCACCGCCATGCGAATCTTGCAAGTATACCGCCCCAGCTTTTTCCGATTGCCTTATCCTTTCCACTCGCACTGTGCTGGTGAGCCTTGATATAGAACTACCATAGATGAAAACCCGCTCCATGTCCGGCTCAACCACCAGAGCCTGAAATACCTTGAGCCATTTTCCGCTGGCAGACCAGGCGGTGAATCGTTTATAAATCTTGCTCCAGTTCCCGAATACCCTTAGGTAAACCTCTCCAGGAAGAACCAGTACGCATGCGGTACAGCATGCCTTCGATAATCATACGCAAATCTTGCTTGTTGTAGAGGTTATTGTGAAGCAAAATGGTCAGTGGCTTTGACCAGAGCTCAGCATTGAGCAGTAATCGGGGCATTGCAAGCTCGTATTGCTGTTGTGTGAGAACTACAACGGCAATACGAGTCTGTTCTTATGAAGCAAGAAGACAGCCTGAAACGGCAACAGACCCTAATCAGGTAAAATTTTATACGCAAGCGACATCTGCACTGGTTCACGGCCTGCCGATAGAAAAATACTCAAATCCTTCGGTTCGGATACTATCTGGATCGTATATATTACGTCCGTCAAAAATTACTGCATTCCTGAGCTTACGCCGGATTTCACTGAAATCCGGAGAACGGAACATCTTCCACTCTGTTACAACAATGAGTGCATCAGCACCTTCCAAAGCTGACATAGATGAATTTGCCAGTTTTAGGCCGGGTTCACTCGCGAAAAGTCTTTTTGTCTCATCCATCGCCACCGGATCATAAGCAGAAACAGCAGCACCCTGCGCCAACAAACCGGTAATCAGCATTCTACTGGGAGCTTCCCGCATATCATCTGTATTGGGTTTAAAAGCAAGTCCCCACAGCGCAAATGTTTTACCTGAAAGATCAGAGCCAAATCTTGCCCGAATTTTGTCAAGCAAGACCTCTTTCTGACGAGCATTCACAGCTTCTACCGCTTCCAGAATTTTTAATCCAGTTCCATTTTCTCTTGCAGTGCGTTGCAATGCCTTAACATCCTTGGGAAAACAAGATCCCCCATAACCGCAACCCGCATACAGAAAATGATAACCAATACGTGGATCAGAACCGATCCCCCGACGAACATGCTCGATATCGGCTCCCAATTTCTCAGCTAGTAATGCCAGCTCATTCATAAATGAAATGCGTGTTGCCAGCATAGCATTGGCAGCATATTTGGTCAGCTCGGCTGATCTGGCATCCATTACGACCAGCCGGTCATGATTTCGGTTAAAAGGCGTATATAATGTCCGTAAAAGTTCTATGGCCTTATCATCATCTGCGCCGATAACGATCCGATCCGGGCGCATAAAATCGTCTACAGCAGCACCCTCTTTCAAAAACTCCGGATTGGATGCAACACTGAAATCAATCTCAACACCACGTTTTGCCAATTCTTCATAAATAACTCCGCGTACTCTATCTACAGTCCCCACAGGAACGGTGGATTTATCCACAATCAGCTTATAATCCTGCATATTCTGGCCAATTGCCCGTGCTGCCGTCGTAACGTATTGCATATCGGCAGAACCATCCTCATCTGGCGGGGTCCCGACTGCGATAAATTGTACCAACCCGTGATCCGTACATTCTGCCTGATCCAAAGTAAAGCGCAAACGGCCTACGGATACATTGCGCCTGACCATGTCTTCTAGATCAGGTTCATAAATCGGAATCTCACCTCGTTTCAACAAATTGATCTTATTGACGTCCACATCCAGGCATAACACATCGTTGCCCACTTCAGCCAGACAAGTACCTGTTACCAGTCCGACATAGCCAGTTCCAATTACACTTATTTTCATAATTTTCTACCCATTTTCATCTTATCTCAAAGTAAACGTCCAAGCCACGGCACAAATTTAACTCACATATTTTCCGCTTTGAATATCTACCCAGAAACAATCATCTTTTGTTTTTTTGTCTGTTAAGTAAATCACAATAAACAAACTGGTATCTGTCCACACTTTTCCGCCAGTTGCGTTCGGTCTCTACAAATTTCCGTCCTGCTCTGCGCAATTCTTCCCATTGCTGAGGGGTGTTCAGAAGTGTTCCGACCTTCTCTGCCAATGAATGGGGATCACCAGATTTAAACAAGATACCATTATGATTGTCGCGGATCAGCTCCCGGTGGCCACCGACATCCGAGGCAGCCAACACCCTGCCCTGCGCCATAGCTTCCAGCGGCTTTAAAGGAGTGACGAGATCGGTAAGGCGCATGGAAAGGCGGGGATAAACCAGCACATCAATCAAATCATAATAAAATTGAACCTGATCATGCGGCACACGGCCGGTGAAGATAACCTCATCTTCTATACCAAGCTGGCTGGCCAGTTGCCGCAACTGTTTATCCTGTGGCCCGCCTCCAACCAGTAGTACGCGCAAATCAGGATGGTACGGTGACATGAGCGGCAAGGCTTGTAGCAGGATATCCAGGCCTTCATAGGCATAGAACGAACCAATAAAACCAATAACCTGCTTGTGCCTGAGCCCCAATCGTTCTCTCAGCGATTCATCAGCAGGATATGTTGACACAAACTGCTCAATATCGACAGCATTAGGGATAATGGTGATTTTTTCCGGCGCAATCCCCCGCCCGATCATGTCGTTGCGCAACCCTTCGCAAATCGTGGTGATTGCATCCACATGCCGTAATGCATAATTTTCCAGGCTGCGCGTTAGACGATAGCGCATGCCCCATTCCCGGCTGGTACCGTGATCCACGGCCGCATCTTCCCAGAATGCTCTGACTTCATAAACGACAGGAATCCCTGATTTACGAGCAACACGCAAGGCAGGAATAGCATTGAGCGCCGGAGAATGCGCGTGCAGAATATCGGGCTTGACGGACTGAACAATCTCGATAAGGCGATCAGTCAAGCTACTCATAACAGCAACCTGATTCAGAACGGGCAACTTGTTGACAGGATGCGCACGCCTGGGTGTCCGGAAGAAATGCCAGTCATCAACATCTTCTTCTAACATGGTTAAGCCAGCATGTTTGGCACTCGTCACATGGAATGTCTCCCAGCCAAGAGCACGCTGTTCTTTCAAAATTGCTAGGGTACGAAATGTATAACCGCTGTGTAACGGGATGGAGTGATCCAGAATGTGCAGAATACGCATAATTTAGTTTTCAGCCGGATAAAATTCAGATAACGGTACCATCGATATTTTTCCAACGACAAAACCCCTTCTTTCTTTATTACCACGCAATTTCTGTATCCTTTCTTATTTGATAAATCTTGCTACCAGACGGATATCTATTCCGATTTTCCGAATATCAGTTATCTGTAAATTATATTTCTCTGATAAATCTGTAATTTCGGGTAGTACCAGCATTGCTTGCGCCGAATTACCCAACAGGTTAGGGGCAAAATAAAAAATAATCTCATCTATCAATTCGGCTGCTACCAACGCCCCGTTCAACACTGGACCTGCTTCAACCAGCAGCTCATTGATACCCAATTCGGCCAGTTTCGTTATCATTGCTTTAAGATCAACTTTACCTGCCAGATCAGGCAGAACAACGATATGAGCACCCGCATCCTCCAGAAGATGTATTTTTCCCCTGTCAGCCTGCACCGTAAAAATCCAGGTTGTATCAGCATTTTCCAGCAGTTTTGCCTGTAGAGGAATTTCCAGATTCGAATCCAGAACGATACGTATGGGTTGCCTCGAAGTCTCGATATATCGTACTGTCAACAGTGGATCATCCACCTTTACTGAATTGACTCCCGTTAATATTGCACATGAACGGGCACGCCACCTATGGCCATCCTGTCGAGCTGGCTCGCCTGTAATCCACTGGCTTTTCCCATTTTTCAATGCAATCCTGCCATCCAGGCTGGCCGCTATCTTAGTTCGTATCCACGGTCGGCTATGGTGCATTCGGGTAATAAATCCAATATTCAGTTGCTGTGCTTCATCCTCCAACAAGCCTGTTTGCACTTCAACTCCGGCTCTCTGCAGCTTCTCCTTTCCTTGGCCGTTTACATGAGGATTAGGGTCATCCATTGCCATAATCACTCTGCATACCTCAGCGCAAATCAAAGCTTCAACGCATGGCGGTGTACGACCATGATGACTGCAAGGTTCCAGTGTTACGTAAACTGTAGCACCTCTGGCCAAATCCCCCGCTTCCCGCAACGCATTGATTTCTGCGTGCGATTCCCCCACCCGCTCATGCCATCCAGTTCCGACTACCTTGCCATCATTTACAATCACACACCCTACACGCGGATTCGGGCTTGTGGTAAACAACCCTCTTTCTGCCAACTGTAAGGCATGCGACATGTGCATATAATCTGAAGCAGTAAACACTTGTTTATCATTCCTTTAAGAAAGATAAAGATAATGCACGATCACCTTAATTTATCAGTACGATCTATCCCTCCTTTCAACAACTCAAAAAATCAATCGCCAGATCTAATTAGGTAACTATTATCATTGCATAATTTATATCGGCTCTTTTACCCGTCCCGGTATTCATGCTACGATTTTCGTACATTATTTTACAGTTGGAGGTAAAAATGTTTTTTGCGAGGACAATCATCACCCTTCTCGTCTTATTGTCGACAAGCTTGGCGTTCGCTAAAGATCAGGTACCGTATGCTACGCAGGTTAATGATCTGATGCGCTATTATCGTGTCACTCCCCAAATTGCCACTTCTGGAGCTCTTACTCATGACAGCATTCAAGAGCTGGTCAAGCACAGCTTCAACACTGTAATTGATTTACGTATTGAATCGGAAGGTACACCAAATGAAAGGAAAGCTGTCGAAGCAGCTGGAATGACCTATATCAATATTCCCGTTACCAATGACGGCGTAAATGAATCACAATTGATAGCCTTTAAGCGGGTTCTGGAACAAGCATCTCCTCCTTTTCTGGTACATTGCGCAACTGGCAACCGGGCAGGCGCCATGTGGACGGCTTATCGACTGAAGGAAGGTATTTCTCCAGAAATCGCCTTCAAGGAAGGACGTGCTGCTGGTATGAGTGCCGGCATGGAAGAAAAAATCAAGAAATACTGGTGTGCCAAGATTGAGGGTGGATGTTAAGCAGATCTATCCATCATTTCGCAACAGAGAATACCCGCCCCTCTGTTTTTGTACCTAAAATACCATGGGCATTCTAAAACTGAGTCTGACATCCTGTGCATCATTGGTTGTGCCTATAGCAACAGAGAAATTCAAGGTGGTCTGCTGCGAATATTTGAATGCATAGCCAAGCAGTAACTGTCCTATATCCAGCTGACTACCTTTCAATGTACGGTTATTTATTTTGGTGTTAAAAATGTGACGATGGCCATACCCGATATTGAAAGACGAGCGCTCGTTGATCCCAAACCCCATACCAAAAGTCATACCCACCGCATAACCTGGATCGACCTTAAATTTGTCACCTGATCCATCAAGTGCCTTTTCCTTAGTGCCCATATTATAGTTATAGGCCAGATTTGCGAAGAATACGGCCGGGTCAGTCGCGTAAAGTGCAGTTACACTTGGCTCAAAGCTGAAGAAACCAGATCCTGTAGGAACCTCGGTAGGAAATATAGCTCCAGGAACTCCTTGTGCTCGTGCATATTTAATATCAAAAGGGCCTTTGCCCGTAGGCGCTGTAGCTCGCATATTTCCCACCAGAATAGGCCACCCTCCCGCTCCCGAGTTAAGCTGATAGCGAGCAGCAAATTCAATGTCTCCCAAACCATTTCCAGATGCGTTGAATGTTTCATCAATCCCCGCACCAATGCTGACCGGCCTGGAGCGTTGCTCATCAAAACGTGCACGATAAGGGACTCTTGCTTCGATCTCAAGACGGTCTGTCACGCCATAACGAGCTCCAATGCTTGCCATCATGCTATGTTGATCTACCTGGCGGATATCTATCAAGCCGATAGCAATTGCCGGGATAAATGTAAATGCATCCAGAAAAACCCGATTACTGTCTGTAAAAGCATATTCCAGCGCAGGCTCAATCACAATTTTTCCGTGGCGTGTCAGTACCCCCCCTACTGCGTCACTCAATCTGGGCATTTCAGGTGGTCTTGGTTTTTCATCCTGTTTGGGGGGTGCCTGCCCTACCGGCTTTGATGGAAGATTACTGGATTCTGCACGCACCTGAACATGATCAGTATTTTTATTAATCGGTTTAGCAGCCGTCGTCTTTGGTGGAGAAGATTGTGATGGGTGGGATGCTCCATTTTTAGCAGCAGTATTTCCAGAGGAATTGCGATCAGCTGATTGCGAGGTAATCAAAGAATCCAGGCGAGCTTTCAGATTCTCAATTTCCTTTCCCTGCTCAATGATAGTCTGTCGCTGCTTCTCAAATTCCTTTTGTTGCTGTGCAAAAAGAGATTTATATTGCTCAAGCACTTCATCTGCTGACCTTCCTGCTTGAGCGTAAATGACGAGAAATACTGCGAGACAACCTGCGAATAATTTGTACATCATACTACCCGTCAACTGACCAACTTCTTTAGGTACATCTCTTTTCATATCCAGCAACGTAAATGATTAAACTATCGCAATAATGCCGGAGCCAGAAATTCAGTAAAAATACGATGATTACTGCCATTCGCCATCACTTCCTTCAAGTTGCTCACCTCTATGTTGATTTTTGTCAGTGCATCAATATGCTGACTATCCAGCGTGTTCTGAATAAAAGAACTGAGTTGCGGCATTGCAACAGAATCAGGTATCGAATTTTGCATACCCGTCTGTAAAACCACACTTTCTCCAGGAACTTGCATGGAAGATGAATGCACCAGCATATCATTCAAATGAATAAATTTTTCCAGATTCATATCAATGTGTATGCCGTTTGGAAGAACAAACCCTCCTCTTAATGTTGAAAGCTCTTCATCTGTTACTCGCTCCCATTCCTGGTGAAAATGATCTTGTGCCGACGTTCTAGTATTCAAATCCTCTGCATATGCTGCAACCATGGAACAAGACAGTACCAACATAGCAAGACATGATTGAATATTTTTAACCATCAGACGAAAACTCTTGATTCTCATTTTTCCCCCGCGCTGTACGAATTATCAAAAGTCCCAAGGGCCTGGGTGCAATACATTAAAAACTCCCAAACTTGATCGATCAACAGCCTCACCCAGCGGAGCCACTCTGCCCACCCATTCCTGATATATTTTTTGATAGCTTACTTCAGGATCGCGATTATCATGGATCAGAAATAAAATACGATTCCCCCACATTTCTTCAAATTCGGAACGATCCATGGATTTAACACCCTGAGCCGGATCACCTAATAAAATTTTGAATTCATCCACTCCCTTAATGATGACAAAGTGCATGTAACCATTATGGTTGATAATGGTAATAGCTGGATTTCCAGTAGAACGCAATTTGTTCAGATCAATCTTGAAACCATCCGAGCGATATCCTCTGCGTTCAAGATACCGTTTCATATCCAGCATGGAAAAGCCTTCCCGTTTTATTTTTTCCTGATTTCCATGCTGAAACATGTCGATAAATACAGATTGCTCGTCTACCGTATCGTCATAATGAAAAGTAAGTAGGCTCGCCAGAGCAGCAGAACCGCAGCTGAAATCATACTGCTGCCGATAAACAGTATTGAAACGCCGTTCTGCAAAAGTTTTTACTTGTATATTAAAGTTAGCACCACCTACCATATCGATCATATCCATCCCTGATACTTCACTACAAGGAATTATCAGGATCCCTAATAAAGCAAACGTGATCAGAGACAGTCTCATATGCGATTTTGTCCTGGAGTAACTAAAATTGCTTACCACCTCATGCAAACTATGTAATAAATCTCAAGCAGCTAACAAAACATAAACCGTGTGTGCTTTATATGTTATCGGCTGTTCTCTCAAAATATTCAATCTAAATCAGGGTAATATCGTTACATTAATAATTGTCGAATCCTGAATAAGAACATTGTTACCCGAATTCTGAATCACTGAAAACATACCCCCTGATCCGGCAAAAGAACCGCTGTCAATCATATTAAAGCCACTAGCATTGTTCGTTGCTGTATTGCCAGAGAGAAGTGCACGAACATTCATATTGTTCAAGGTAGTTACATCAATACCCTCTCGGCCTGTCGCCCCATCAAGCTCCTCCAAGGAAGCTCTTTCTGCATGAGGAAGGTATGCATCCTCAACCGCCATCAATTCTGTACCGGATGCCGCGTAAATCATGCTAACAGGCATGAATAATGCAAACGCAATCAAGCCTTTTCTGATATCGGCTTTCATACTGACCTCCACATATTGCTTATATTTATATCTTCTGTTTTAGCAAAAAAAACTGGCAAGCAATATCATTACTGCTTGCCAGTTAGAAGAGTTACATTATTAACTCAAGTTGTAATTATCCAAACTTACAATTATTGGTTAACGTTTACATTACCCTGGAAGGAAACTTGCTGTTGAACCAGTGAGCTGGATCCAAGGTTCTGAGCAACTTGATTCAGGCCTGCACCATTGAACGAATCAGAAATATTGTTGCTTAAACTTCCACCTGAAAGTGCAACAGCTTCTTCAACTGACAAACCACCAGCTGACTGACCTGTTACAGATCCTTCCAATGCTGAATTGTTAACAGAATAGGTAGCTGTCGCATCGCCACCATTGGATGCTGCACTGCCATTGCTTGCAGTAGTTTGGCTGTTATCACTGTTGTTGGTGTTGTCTACAGTTGCAGTACCGCCATTGTTGGCAGCTGCGGATTGGCCTTCAGCAGATGCAGAGCTGTTATCACTATGATCGCTGTTGTCAACCGTGGCTGTACTACCATTGTTAGCTGCAGCACTGCCTTGGCCACTCGCATCAGCCAAGCTGTTGTCACTGTTATCGCTGTTGTCGCTGTTGTCGCTGTTGTCAGCAGTAGCGGTACTTCCATTATTGGCAGCAGTACCATAGCCGTCAGCATACGCAGAGCTGTTGTCGTTATTGCTATCAGCGGTGTTGGTGCTGTTATCGCTGCTGTCGTTATTGCTGTCAGCAGTGTTGGTGCTGTTATCGCTGCTGTCGTTATTGCTGTCAGCAGTGTTG
>NZ_QRCA01000046.1:0-1360 GCF_009833115.1 Nitrosomonas sp. GH22 | reverse complement strand
CAATCGGTACAACTGGCTTTTATGACTTGTGTTCTTGCCATCTTGTGTTACACGAATACAGCCTTGGGGCATGGTCGTGTATCACTGGAGGAAGATACCTGCGTGCGCCAGATAGGTGAAAATATGGTGCACCTGAACACCTATCAGCCTCAATTTGATCGGGGCGGGCATTATTGCACGGAGATTCCAATGGCTGGAGATACCTATTTGGTTGTGGATCTGATAGACCTGGGTTTACGCGATATGCCGGTAGGTATGAAAGTATTCAGAGGTGAAGAAAAAGAAGGAGATATGATCATCCAGGTCAATGCAGCTCATCACCCCGATGGAGTCATTAATGGAATAGGCAGACTGGATAAAGGGTTATATTCAGTAATAGTAACGGCAGAAGGAGTCCCTCCGCTAAATTATTATTACCAGCTGCGAGTTGAAATGGTTGATTATGGCAAGCTTGCACGCACCTGGGCAGGCCCGGCAATTGCGCTCCTGTTCCTGAGTTGGCTGCTGTATAAGCTGATACAATCCGGCCGCTTAAAAAGCTGGTTTAAATCTGAAGACGATTAAATTCAGGCAGTCTCATAGAGAGTGCCGACATGATTTGCGACAAAAATATAAAAGACAGGGAGGATAGATAGATGACAAAAGGATGGACAATAACCGGCATTAAATGGCTGGTTGGAATGTTACTGGGCATGACCTGCTGGATGCAAGCTTATGCTCATGGCGGACTGTCTATGGCGGAGGATATGTGTAAACTCACGGTTGGGCCTTATACCATGCACTTTACGGGCTACCAGCCTGAAAGCTCGCAAGAGCAGGAATTCTGTGAGGATATACCCAATACTGGTCGTACAGTGGTAGCACTGGATTATATTGATGAAGCGCTGAGACCGTTAACAACAGAAGTACGTATTATTCGTGATACAGGTGCAGAGCCGGGGGAAGAAGGAAATCTTGACGAGATTACCGTCATGCATATCCCTCCAAAAGTGTACTCGAATGGATCAGTCACGTTTGAACATACATTTCCCACAGAAGGAAATTTTGTAGGACTGGTAACAGTTAGGGACAATGGAATAGAGCATGTATCACGCTTCCCTTTCGCTGTGGGCACAGGAGGCAAATTTAAGATGAATATGTATTTCTGGCCCTTGTTGATCATTGTCATAGGCGGTGGATACTTCTTCTTCTCTTCAAAAAATCAAAAAGAAAAAAATACATAGAAAATACTGATTAATTAGTTTGCTGTGGCTGATTTGTGTTTGTATCTAGGGATCTGGATATGAACATGAATCGGCAAATATTGAATAGTAATAACGGTTCTGGATAGTAAGTTATCATTTTGGATACTGTGGATAAA
>NZ_QRCA01000045.1:0-1701 GCF_009833115.1 Nitrosomonas sp. GH22 | reverse complement strand
GGGTTTGTTTACCGTATTTGTTTGGTATTTTAAATATGGATAGTTAAATGTTGATCGATATATAGCGGGGATCGCTTGCGGAACTGTTATCAGACAAATTGACGAACAGAGGTATCTGGGCCGAGGACAACTGACATTTCATGAGAGACGTACTGCAGTACCGCTTCCATTGGTGAGACCTGCCAAAGGTGATGTGTCAACACTTTTCTGGACACAAAGTTAAGCAGCATTTTGCTGCAACTCGAAATCAACAGGCGATATATACCCATTAGCTGAATGCAATCGCTCTCGGTTGTAAAACACTTCGATATATTCAAACACAGCCTGTTTAGCTTCTTCCCGAGAATGAAACGTTTGATGATGGATCAATTCTATTTTTAAGGTATGGAAGAAGCTTTCCGACACGGCGTTGTCCCAGCAATTTCCCTTCCGGCTCATGCTTTGTTGGATGCCATGCTGCTTTAGTAATTGCCGGTGACTTTCTGAGGCGTATTGGCTACCCCGATCGGTATGCCATAACAGGCCTTTGTCGGGTTTACGTTTCCAAATAGCCATCTGGAGCGCATCGTTGACTAACTGTGTTTTCATATGTGCGGCCATTGACCAGCCTACGACCTGCCGGGAAAACAAGTCGATCACGACCGCCAGATACAACCAGCCTTCCAGGGTATGAATATAAGTGAGATCGCCCACATATACCTGATTTATCTGATCTATGGAAAACTGACGATCCAAATAATTAGGCGCAATAGGCAATTCATGCTTTGAATGAGTGGTAGCTTTAAATCGACGTTTGGTTTTACAGGCCAGTCCGGCTTCCTTCATTAGCCGGCTTATTCGCCGCCGACCCACGGATCGGCCTTGGTGAGACATAGCTATTTTGAGACGGCGGGTGCCGTATGTATTCCGGCTTTTTTTAAATAATTTTTTTACAATACTGCTGAGTTGCTCGTCTTCTCGTTCCCTGAATGAAGGAATTCGATGCAGCCAATCATAGTAAGCACTCTGTGAGACCTGTAAAAATCGGCACATCGATAACACGGTGAATTCACCTTGATGCTGTTTGATCCAGGCGTACTTCACCGTTGCTCCTTGGCAAAGTACGCGGCAGCCTTTTTTAATAGGTCGCGCTCCTCGGTCAGTCGGGCAACCTCTTTTTTTAGCCGCTTTAACTCTTCATAGAGATGTTCGTCAGTGCGCACTGCCTTTATGTTATCAACCGGTCGACTGTATTTACTGATCCAGGTATGTAAGGTGTTTTCATTCACGCCAATTTCTCTGGCGGTTTGGGCTACAGGTTTATCCGATTCAATGGCCAACTTTACCGATGACTCCCTAAATTCAGCTGTATAGACTTTGGGTTTTTCTTGGATCATTTAAATACATTCCTTCTTTCAGTTATTTTAAGGAATGTGTCCGGTTTAGTGTAGCCACATCAAGTTTGGATGGTGTTCTAAACCAGAGGGGGCAAATTTAGATTGCCGATGAAGCAGTAAAAGGGGTCAAAATTACATTGCCGTTGACAATTACTGTATCATTACTAGTATTATGACATGCAGGTAGAGATTATGTTTGACGGCAGGTACGGTATCCCGATACATTTTTTGAACGAATGAAAAAATACGTCTGCATTTCTGCATTTCTGCATTTCTGCATTTCTGCATTTCTGCATTTCTGCATTGCTCCAATGCGATTCTACCA
>NZ_QRCA01000044.1:0-35933 GCF_009833115.1 Nitrosomonas sp. GH22 | reverse complement strand
GCAAAGCCGGATTACGCTGTTGCGCGGAATATCGCCGATACCCTGATGGGGCGACCTGCAAAACCTTGCAGATCGGCTCGACCCCATGGGCGTCGCGGTACTGGTCGATGAACGATCTCAGGATTTGAGTTTGCGGTCGAGCTCCGCCTGAGCGAAAAAAGCACTGGCCAGCTTCAGAATCTCATTCGCCTTGCGCAATTCCTTTACTTCGCGTTCCAGGGCTTTGATGCGGTCGCGCTCTTCACTGGTCACACCGTCTCGCAAGCCGGTATCAGTCTCGTGTTTGCGCACCCATTCAAGCAATGTGTGGGCTGAACAGCCGATCTTCGGCGCAATGGATTCAATCGTCGACCACAGCGAGGGATACTCACTGCGGTGTTCCTGCACCAGACGGACTGCGCGCGCTCTTACTTCGGGGGAATATTTATTTGATTTGTTCATGGCTCCATCTTCTCAGATAGTGGAGCCTCCTCAAAACCCGGGGCGGTTCAACAATACGAACTTGCAATGCCCCGATTACTGCTCAATGCTGAGCTCTGGTCGAAGCCACTGACCATTTTGCTTCACAATAACCTCTACAACAAGCAAGATTTGCGTACGACTGTCGAAGGCATGCTGTACCGCATGCGCACTGGTTGTTCCTGGAGAGATTTACCCAAGGCATTCGGGAGCTGGAACAAGGTTTATAAACGATTCACCGCCTGATCTGCCAGTGGAAAATGGCTCAAGGTATTTCAGACTCTGGTGGTTGAGCCAGACACGGAGTGGGTTTTCATCGATGGTAGCGATATCAAGGCTCACCAGCACAGCGCGAGCGACAAGGATAAGGCAATCGAGAAAAGCCGGGGCGGTGTAAAGTGCACATGGCGGTAGATACCCACGGACTCCCCCCATCGCATTCGATATTACCGATAGTCAGATCAATAATTGTACACACGCATCGGCTTTGCTATTCAGGCTGGGCGCAGCTCAATCCATTGTTGCAGACAAAGACTATGACAATCAGGCCATACGTGATCCAATCGAACAACAAGGCACCAAGGCAGTTATTCCAGAGAAGTGGAACTCCAAAACAGGTAATGCAGATCTGGACCGAGGATTATACCGATACCGACACGTGGTAGAAAATATTTTCGCACGGTTGAAACAGTTCTGGGCAGTGGCCTCGCGCTTTGGTAAACTCAAAAAACTACGAAAGCCTCGTGGCTATGGCCTGTGCCTTTCTGTGGTTACCCATGTGATGGGAACAGACCCTAAATAAGGAGTCGCATATGCGTACCGATACCCCCCCTCAACACGAGCATCATGACCATCAACATGATGATCACTGCTCCCATGCCGTATTCACAGACACTACAGCACACGAAGATAACTCAGAAAAACCATTTACGGACCCTGTGTGTGGAATGGAGGTGTCACAAACCAATCCACAAAAAACCGTGGAGTATAAGGGCAAGGATTACTTCTTTTGTAGCACCCAGTGCATGGAAAAATTCAAGGCCACTCCCAAAACCTATTTAGGCCCACTCGAAATTCATACTGCAGTAGAGCTTCCAGCGGCAGGAGCGATATATACCTGCCCCATGCATCCGGAAATACAACAGGATCATCCGGGGAGCTGTCCGAAGTGTGGCATGGCGCTCGAACCCTTGATGCCAAGCCTTGAAGACGACAACCCCGAGCTGAAAGACTTTACGCACAGATTCTGGTGGACGCTGCCCTTTACTATCATCGTCGCGGTGCTTGCGATGTTCGGTCACCAGTTAGGGTGGTTCAACATGGTTACGCAAACATGGGTAGAGCTGGTGTTATCGCTCCCGGTGGTATTGTGGGCAGGGCAGCCGTTCTTTGTACGGGGCTGGCAATCGGTTGTCAACCGCAGCCCCAATATGTGGACGCTGATTGGTCTCGGTACGACGGCTGCATTTGTCTATAGTACTGTGGCAACGCTAGCGCCAGGAATTTTCCCTGAAACCTTCATGTCCATGGGGCGAATCGCCGTTTATTTTGAAGCAGCGGTAGTGATTATTTCGTTGACGCTTCTGGGTCAGATCCTTGAGCTACAGGCTCGATCACAAACGTCAGCAGCAATCAAATCGCTACTCGGTTTGGCGCCGAAGACGGCGCGGCGCATTAACCCGGACGGCACAGAGGAAGATGTGCCATTAACCCACGTTCATGAGGGCGACCGTTTACGGGTGCGTCCCGGCGAAAAAGTACCGGTCGATGGTATAGTCGAAGAGGGCAGCAGTTCTCTGGATGAGTCCATGCTGACGGGCGAATCACTTCCCGTGAGCAAACGCGCCGGTGACAAGGTGATTGGCGCGACAATGAACACCTCTGGCGCTCTGGTCATTCGCGCAGAGAAGGTGGGTTCTGCCACTGTGCTGTCGCAAATTGTGCAGCTCGTTGCGCAGGCACAACGTTCACGTGCGCCAATGCAACGCATGGCTGATCTCGTTGCCGGCTATTTTGTGGTGGCTGTAGTGGTTATTGCCGTGGCCACGCTGATTATTTGGGGTTTGTTCGGCCCTCAGCCAAGCTGGGTGTATGGCTTGATCAATGCTGTCTCCGTGCTGATTATCGCTTGTCCATGCGCACTGGGACTCGCCACGCCAATGTCCGTTATGGTAGCAACCGGACGGGGCGCGACACAAGGCGTGCTGTTTCGCGACGCAGCTGCCATTGAGAACTTCCGCAAGGTCGATACCTTGATTGTCGACAAAACCGGCACGTTAACAGAAGGTCGGCCGACTTTCGAGCAGGCTGTACCCGCCAGGCATATGACAGCCGATGAAGTGTTGCGACTCGCTGCGAGCTTGGACCAAGGCAGCGAGCATCCGCTTGCACATGCCATTGTGAATGCTGCTCGCGAGAAGGATCTTGCACTCAGTACTGCTAATGATTTTGAATCAAGTAGCGGCATTGGCGTTCGAGGTCAAATCGAAGGAAAGCACCTTGTATTGGGCAATACTGCGCTGATGCAGCAAGAAAACGTTGATGTCACAGCAATGGCCGGTACGGCCCAATCCTTGCGCGAAAAGGGGGCAAGCGTCATGTATTTGGCAACAGACGGTCAACTGGCAGGCTTACTGGCCGTCTCAGATCCGATTAAACAGAGCACACCGGAGGCTGTGCAAGACCTCAAAGATGCCGGAATTCGTATCATCATGGCAACAGGAGACGGCGTGGCTACGGCCAAAACCGTTGCGCAGCAATTAGGGATTGATGAGGTGCACGGCGAGGTCAAACCAGCTGACAAGCTTGACCTGGTGACAAAACTTCAGTCTGAAGGTCGGGTTGTTGCTATGGCTGGCGATGGCATTAACGATGCTCCGGCACTAGCAAAAGCCAACGTGGGCATTGCGATGGGCACCGGGACGGATGTAGCCATGAACAGTGCGCAGGTAACACTGGTCAAAGGAGATTTGCGCGGCATCTCGATTGCACGTCACCTATCCGAGCAAACAGTTGCCAATATGAAGCAGAACCTAGGCTTCGCGTTTATCTACAACGCTCTGGGCGTGCCGTTGGCAGCTGGAGTACTGTACCCGTTTGTCGGCCTTTTACTCTCCCCCATGTTTGCCGCATTGGCGATGAGTTTGAGCTCTGCTTCAGTAGTCTTTAACGCGCTTCGTCTCCGTAATTCAGATTAGAAGCTGCCATAAAAAGCCAAACGGGGCTTGGTGACAGTTTAAAAGTACGCCGTAACCTTTACGCGCCTGCCTTTCTTGTCTCTCTAATTCGAGCATGTTTAAGATCACTCTTCATTTTCTCTGCAATGATTTTATGCTGAAATTCAGATTTTTTCAGCAGAGCTTTTGCTCCATTAAAATCTGACGGTCCATGGATTCATAATCCCTATAATTATGTTCCCGATAGTTTGGCCGATTTTACTCCTGGCGCACCTATGAACGAGGATTACCGCTCCAATAATTGACCTTACCGAGCCAGATACGTTTGAGATTGTTACCGGTCCAGTGCTTGCTGATGTCATGTTGATACTTTGCACAGTCAGGCACCAGATGGTGCATTGGCCACGCTGCTGCGTGTCGAAAATTTACCCGACCATCCGATCTGGTCGGTACTGATCAAATCGTGCTGCTTAATCTCACCAATAATCTGCTGTACGATCTTGCAGTCAGGGCAACGCCGGCCTCTTTTAATTCACCTGCGATCCCTTTACAACTGATGCCAGGAGGCTACGAGCATAATCCTCTGTTCTTCTCTGCTGCAGCACTGACATTTCTTAACGGGCTGGCGTCTGACCAGACCTTTGCATTCCCCGTTCCAGATAACATCAAATTACGCTACGTGCAGTCGATCGGTAATGTAAACGGTATATTGTCTACTGCTGTTAGGCTTGTTTAACATAATTGTGTCCGGTGCCGGACATCATGCCTGGCTCGCATGGCATGATGGGAACCACACAGGAATCACTACTCCATTGATGAGCGTTTCCGGGGCTTTTATAACGGCTATTTTTAAAATTTATCGGTATAATCAATAAGTTACAGTCACTAACAATTCCGAACTTTTTTGAAGAACTTGTGGTCATTTGTCCAACGCATCTGTCGGACAAGTTAAATCCCTTCTCGATGTGCCATAACTAGCTGTAACAGCCTGCATTTGAAACAGGGTCAAACCAGCATTCAGCGCAATTTTCAGCCAGCAATAGCCGCATCTATTCACCCCCGCAACCCAGAGATAACTGCAAACGAGCCTACATTTAATCTTTCTAAACCAGGAATAACTGCGACTGACAGCTAAACGGTTTCAGGACGTCGCGCAATATGCAACTTATTAAGTATCCGAGGAGGCGCGGTGATTCTTCGTGCAAGTTGTCTATGTCAAAGCATCATCCTTGAAATCGATGGTCCTGTTCACGACATGCTGTTTTGTCACTGTTCCATGTGCCGTAAAGCTCATGGAGCAGCCTTCAGAGCACGAGGACGAGTAAAAACAGCGAATCTTCGATGGGTACGAGGCGAGGAACTGATTGCGCTTCTACGAATCATTTCCAGGTGAACACAGGGGCTTCTGCTCAGTCTGTGGTTCGAATATCTTCACCAAATATTCCTCACAGCGATAAGAACCAGGCCTTGCACTTGGAATACTTGATCATGATCCGGGTAACAGGCCTACTTGCCACCTGTTTGTTCACTCAGAAGCACCGTGGTACGAGATTACGGATTCTTTACCGCAATATGATACCTTCCCTCCTGGTTACACACCTAACCAGATCAAAGCTAATTGCTTGAAGTGGAAACGTACTATTACTGCCGCGTGCTCTGCTCGTTCGGATCGGTGCCATGTCCGCCGATACAGCAGCGCGGGTGCTGCAGGTAGCATGCCGGCCTTAGCGTGCTTTATTTCCATTTTCTTAGGCGACCCCTATCACGTCTTCTTCGTTTGCTTCTCGCTATCGAAGAAGCTGTTGTCTGAAGGTACCCTGAATCGAAAGGCCCAGACAGGTCAATATTAGTCACTAATGCGACAATTTGTCGCATTCTAAATTAACGGATTTGAAAGGATAATCGGTATATAACAAACACTGGTGCTGTGTTTGGGCACCATTGTAATTAAAGTTAGTTAAATAATTAATCATACATGATGACATTAAAACGCTCTTTTTGGGTTTGGCTGCACCGCTGGGCGGGGTTGGTCATGGCCTCTTTTCTGATCATCGTGGGTATTACCGGCAGTCTGCTGGCGTTTTACCCTGAGCTGGAACAGCTGATCAATCCCCAGTTTTATCCCAAACAAACGCTGGCGCACAAGTTGGATGTCGCCACACTGGCTGAACTAACCGAGCAGCGCATTGCTTCTCATGGCCAGGTTGATGTTATTGCACTGGAAGGCAATCAGGGCGCCACACTGGCTGGCGTGAGCACACGCCTGGACAAAACTGGTCAGCCAGGTGAACTAGGATTCGATCAGATCATTCTTGATCCTTATACCGGTGAAGAACTGGTGCGGCGCCAATTCGGCGCAATTTCGGAAGGAATGACCAATTTCATGTCATTCATTTACCAGCTACATTACGCCCTTGCGTTGGGTTCATTTGGCATGTGGGTGCTGGGCATTTGTGCCCTGATCTGGACGCTGGACTGTTTTGTCGGGTTTTATCTGACCCTGCCGCAGCGCCGCCGCCAATCCACGTCAATGGCTTCTGTTCACTCTTCCTGGTGGCAACGCTGGCAGCCTGCCTGGAAAATCCGCTGGCGATCAAGCCCTTACAAACTCAATTTCGATCTGCATCGTGCCAGCGGCCTGTGGCTATGGCTGATTTTGCTGACTTTCGCCTGGTCCAGCGTTTACATGAATATGTGGGATACGGTTTATACCTGGACGACGCGTGCAGTGCTTGAATTCAAAGCTCCCTGGACTGAACTGGAAAAGCGGGAGATTCCGCTGGCTGCGCCCAAGATCAACTGGCGGGAAGCACAATCCATCGCAGAGAAACTGATGGCTGAACAGGCAGATCAACATGATTTCGCGGTTGAACGGGTGGTTGCCCTGGCATTGAATCGTATGAATGGGGTGTATGTCTACACCGTGCGCAGCTCCAAAGAGATACAGGATAAGCAGGGAAGGACGAGTATATATTTCGATGCCAATTCAGGTGAGCTCAAACTGGCACTGCTGCCAAGCGGCCAATACAGCGGCAACACCGTGACCACCTGGCTCAAAGCCCTGCACATGGCCAATGTATTTGGGCTGCCTTATCGGATTTTTGTCTGTGTGCTCGGTCTGGTCATTGTCCTGCTATCGGTGACCGGCATTATTATCTGGATGAAAAAGCGGCAGGCTCGTTTCAGTGTGAGCAGTCGTCAACAGGAATCGTCTTATTGAATTCACCAACATAAGTAATTGTGGCCGGTTATCGTGTTGTGTCTGCTGTTGTTCATTCATGGCTGCACCACACCGCCGCCGCGTGAGCTCAGCGACATTGATTTGTCCATTTCGGATCAATGGTTCGCCCAGGTTGCAGCGGACGAATCCGATCAAGCCATGTAATCGGGCTGGGCGTGATCCTTTGATGACCGGTTTACACAAGCTCATCGATCAGGCACTGACGGATAATTTTGACCTGAAAGCGGCTGCGGCACGGGTTGAAGCAGCGATGGCGCAGCATTACTTCATCTTGCTGGAAGCCAGACTGCAGATTCGGGTGGCCGAGCAATCTGTCAGCGATTGCGGCACCATTGCCAGCCTGGTGCGAGACTGGTTTGAACGGGAGCTGCATGCGTACTGGATGTACGGTTGGTGCTGACCGATCTGACGCAGGCATGCTCACAACTGGCACAGGTTCAAAATCAGGTGCAGCTTATTATCCGTCAGCCGGAGATTCTGCTGGGTGTTATCCGGAAGGCGCGATTCCTGCCATCGACACGGCGGTGGTAACCTTATCCGCTTCAACTGTCTAGCAGATGCTTCCCGTACTCCCGCCACAACTACCGGCCGGACTGCCTTCCGAACTACTGACCCCGCGCCCTGATCTACTGGCTTCATTTGCACGACTGCGCGCGACCGATGCCTGTCTGGACAGCGCGTTACCTCCCATCATGTTCACTGCTGCTGGAGGCACACGCGACCAGGCACTGACCAATCTGATTGACCCGAACTCGCTCGTCTGGAATTTGTTTGCCGGCGCGTTCCAGCCGCTATTCACCGGTGGACATGTTCGCGGCGGCATCGCATTGGCTCAGGCACGGGCAACCGAAACCCTGCACCGTTATAAGGAAACTGTGCTCAATGCGTTCGTGAAGTTGAACAGGCGTTGGCAGCAGAAGAATGACTGCGTACGCAGGAAACCCAATTGCGCGCCGCTGTGCAGCAGACGGAAACTATAGCTGACAACTAGCGCTGTATGCCTATCGGCAGGGATTTATTCAGATCCTGACATTGCTGGACAGTTACCGCAGTACATTCAATGCACAAAGCGCCAATCTGGCAGTTCAACGCCAACTGCTCAACAACTGCATCACTCTTTATCTGACGCTGGAAGGCGGCTTTTGAACGATCGACAACCATCCTCAGCAAACGCCTCATTGTGAACACCCGCGTATATGATCATACGAAACCCAGCATGACCGTATCGTCTGGTGATAGTGATTTTGTTCAATCCTGCAAGCTGTTCTGGCTGATACACCGGACAAACTGGCAAAATCAGCTTGTGGGCTCGGATCGAATCGAGTGCGACGTTATGTCACATTCCAAATCCTGTTTTTATTCTGTATAACTTCCCCGCATTAAGTATACAGCTAGCTGTACATCGCCGATATCCATTATGAATGTCAGTCACGACATTGTGCTCAATTTTATCGCCAACATCACGACGAAAGCGGATCTTAAAATCCAGACCGACTCGACCGAGGTGAGTACCCAGCCGGAATCAAAATGATCAAAATGATCAGGAGAAAAAAGAATGGAAGAATCCTCTATCACCCTACTGTGGGTTCTCTTAGGAACGGCTCTAAGCAATCCGCTGTTTGGGGCTGAAGAAAACCGCGTAGTGAAAGAGGAGCAGGATGTGAGGGAAACGTCTGCTTTAGAACAAGGGCGGGCGCATCTGGCGCAGGGCATAAAGATGAGATCCGATTCCATAATGCAAGGACAGGAGACTGCAGATGGTTCCGAGGGAAAGGATGCTGGGCAGGTAGCTCGTGATGTAGAAGTGGCAGTACCCACTGGGTATGTCACGCAGTTGCCGGCGATGACAGTCACTGGCGCCCCTGCTTATCCCGAATCGAGTGGCTACACTACTAACCGCGCTAACAGCCTCACCAGGACGGATCTGCCTCTGAGCGACATCCCCGCCTCAATCCAGGTGGTACCGCATGAAGTGTTGCGCGACCGCGCAGTGACCCAGCCCGGCCAACTGCTAGAAAACGTCAGCGGTGTGCAGACCGAAGCCAGCTACGGTGGGAATCACGGAATGTTCTTCAATATACGTGGCTTCACGACCCACAGCAGCAGTCGCGATGGATTCCAATACAACGGCAACCTGGTTACCCGCGATGTGCAGAACATCGAACGGATCGAAGTGATGAAAGGGCCGTCCGGTACGCTCTACGGCGGCGTTGGTTCGCTAGGTGGCCAAGTTAACACGGTTTCAAAACGACCGCTCTACTACAATTATGGTGCAATCAATCTGCTGTGGGGGAATTACCAGCAATGGCGACCGACCTTTGACATCAACCGTGTCCTGGGTAAGGGTTTTTCCGTGAGATTGAACGGTGCGTACGAGAACAACGGTACCTTTCGTGATGGTGGTGGATTCGAATCATATTCCCTAGCCCCGGCAATATCCTGGCAAGGGGAAAAAACCAGTGTCACGTTATTAGCGGAATACAATCGCTTCGACCAGGATCTATTCGACTTCGGCCTGCCTAATCTGCCGAACTTCCGTCACCTCTCCCGTACCCGTTACTTCGGGCTGCGCAAAGGAGACTACCCTGACCTTCCAGGCGATAGCGGACTCAACGAGACTTACGTGGGTACTGCTATTCTCCATCACCAGCTGAGCCAGACCTGGGGCCTTCGGATCGCCACACAGTACCATAGAGCCACTCAGGATTCGACCCAGTCCTTTCCTGACAACTACCTGTACACTGGCGACAATAAGCTACACTTCACCCATTACATGAATGGCCATGAGTGGTCTCGCGGACACGCTGTGCAAGCTGAGTTGCGCGGACAGGTCTATACCTGGAACTTTGAACACAATTTGCTGTTCGGCACGGAATACAGAAAGGTCGTAAACCGGTTTAACAATACCGACCAAACGGGTTTTGTCCTCGACCTGTTTGATCCTGGTATGCGCCCTGCTCATCACGAACCCATCATTCTGGGTGAAGGTTATAACGAGGGTCGGGGAGACGATATTGGAATTTATGCACAGGACCTATTGACACTGACATCTGCGGTGAAGCTGTTAGCCGGTCTTCGACTGGATCGTTTCCATAACGAAGCCAGGAGCAGCGGTTATACGAATAGCGCGAACCAGATGGCGCTGTCTTGGCAGGTCGGTGCGGTGTGGGAGTTAAATCCGACAGCTGCGTTGTTCACCCGTGTGGGTCGGTCGCACTCGCCAAATATTACACGCAGCATCGATGCCAGCGTGTTTGACGCCGAAGTTGGTACCCAGAAAGAAATTGGTGCCAAATTTAACTTTTTTGACCGGCGACTGAACGCTACGCTAGCAGCCTACAAGCTAACCCGTCGTCACATTCTTACCAGCGATCCGAACGACCCTCTACGAAACATCCTTGCAGGACGTCAATCCAGCCACGGCTTCGAACTTGATGTCAGTGGTGAGTTGACACGGCGCTGGAAGGTAATTGCCAGCTATGCCTATACCCACGCCGAAGTGAAAGCAGATGGCTTCTTCCCGGTCGGCGATAAGCTGCCCGATGTCCCTCGGCACAGCGGCAATCTGTGGACGACCTACGAACCCGGTGGTGTTCTGCAAGGCCTTGGTGTGGGCGGTGGCATCTATGCTGCCTCATCGCGCCAGGCAACTCTGCCGAATTCCCACAGACTGGGGGCCTACGTACGCATGGATACCACCGCCTACTACGACACTGGTAACTGGCGTGCCCAATTTAACGTCAACAATCTGTTCGACACCAAGTACTACTACGGCGGCGCGAGTGGTGTCTACAACTACACCCTAATCCCCAATCCACCGCGCACATTTTTACTAACGCTGTCTTACCGCTTATGAGTCGGATACTGGTGTTTACTCGATTACGATCTGAATGAAACCGGCATCGCTCTGCTTCCACATTCATCTCGGGGTGCGAATAGCATGGTGGATTCAATCAAAATCGATCCCTTGATTCGGATTTCAGTAGAGCAGGTAAGTACACAAAAACTGCCAAAGGAGGCATAACCCATGAAAATGATTGAACAGTGGTGGACCGAACCCGATGCTGGTGACCAGTCGATGGAGAACGAGCATGGCGAGTTCTGGGAGCGAGTTGCCTCGCAGACCTTTGACGTCAGCCTTACGGACAAAATCCTGCTGGATTTTGGTTGCAACCAGGGTGGATTCCTGCGCAAGCTGTACGACGAGCACAAATTCCGCCAGGCCGTTGGCGTCGATCTGGCCCGTAGTTCGATCGAAGTTGCCCGTTCGCGATGTGGTGATCGCCCGATCGAATACATTGCCACCGACACTATGGCCGATTTTGAGAACCGGTTCGATATTGCCATCAGCACGGCGGTGATCTATCTGATAGAAGATCTGAGAGACCATGCTCAACAGATATACCGGGCACTGAAGCCTGGTGGTATCTATTTCGCCACACACCCGGACTACATGAACGACGACGCCGGTACCGAACTGCGAACGGCGATCAATCGCTTCGCCGCCATCAAGGTCAAAGAGCACACGCTGGATGATATCGCCGATGCCTTCATCGGGGTCGGCTTCAAGACCAGCATCAAGCGCATCGTGCCCAAGGGCTATACCTCGCTCTCCAAACCGAGCGCATGGTACCAGAAGGTTATTAACCATGTCGACGCGGAGTATGTCCACAACTATGCATTCCGCTGTGAGAAGGTACGATGAAAGGGACTGCGCAGATCTTTAGTGACCACCTTCTTGTGCAATTTTCACTCCCATCATCTTAAACAGGATTAGCGAGTTACCGACTATGAAAAACCTTCATCTATCTGACAGCACCGTCGATCTAAAACGGCATATCCTGGAAGCTGGAGAACGCATACTCGCATTCGGTGCTTGTGGCCCGGAGAATGAGCAGTTTCATCAAGCCCGCTACAAGTTGTACTCCATCGCTAGCTCCGACGTGTCGGTTAGCGACGCGAGCGTGATCGCCGCTGACGCGGACGTTCTTGCGCTGGCCCGCGACGTCTTTCCTATCTCCTGCGACGCTGGTGTTCTCGAAGAATGCCGGATTGCAGAAAATTTATTAGGGGAATCTAACCTGACCTTCGGCAAGATCTATCGCGCCTACCATGGACAGATCTATCAGGGCCTGATGGAGGACGAGCTGACCTGGCTTGAACGGGAAGGCCAGCTACGCTCCTGTATTGAATCTACTTATCCGCCCGCTGCTACTCAATGCTGTCGCATCGGCTACATAGGCGGTGGCGCGCTGCCGCTCCCGGCCATGCTGTTGGCACAGCGACTCGGCTATCAGGTGGTGGTGTTGGATCCTCACACCAGATCCACCGCCTTCGCCACGGAGTTGATTGCCAAGGTGGGGTTGGACCATTTGGTCCGTGTGATTTGTGTCGATGGCAGTAAGTACGATTTCAGCGATTGCGACTTGGTATTTGTGTCGAACTGGATCGCCGACAAGCAACCTTTGTTACGCCATCTGCGGAAGTTCACCAATATCCAGCACTTCATCTTCCGCAGCGCGCCCCGTAATAGCCTGGGTTTTATTATCAATGACATGATTGATCCCAATCGGGTCTGCGAGCATGGTTTCAGGTTCCGACATCAGACAGAGAAACGACCAGGTCTCTCCCTGATCTCGCTGATATTCAGCCTGCTGAGTCAATCGGAAGCTACCGAATCGACAGAGACCATCCGTCGTGCCGATGACGAGCCAGCCAAGATGGCCACTAGCAGGAAACGACTGGTGGTCGATTCGATCACCGATCTGATCGGTAATACGCCGATCTTGAAATTGAATCCAGCCAAGACTGGCCTGACAAATATCGACTTGTACGCCAAGCTCGAGCACCTCAACCCGTTCGGCTCGATCAAGGATCGGACGGCATGGGCAATGCTACGCCCGCACTTGGGCACTCTGCAGTCCAGTAACAAGCAGCTGTTGGAGCTATCGAGCGGCAATGCAGCGCGTGCACTTCAGGCAGTGGCATCTATCTATGGCAGCGCCCTTGAGACCATTACCAACCGTATCCGTATTCAGGAGATGCGCCGCATGCTGGTAGTACAGGGCGCCAAGGTTTCACCGATGGCGGGAGACGTCGACCCCACCGATGCCATGGCAGCTTTGCTGTACGTCGATGCGCGCGCATACGAACAGCGCGATCGTTATCTCTATACCGATCAATACCGTAATCCCAACAATGACTGCACCCATTACGCCACCACGGCTCGGGAGATCCTGGAGGATCTCGGGCCGGTCGACTACTTTTTTGCACCAGTCGGCACTGCGGGTTCCAGTATCGGTATCGGCCGGCGCCTTCGGGAAGCGAATGAGAAATTGAAAGTGTCCGGTATCGTTTCGACTAAGGACAGCGCCATACCCGGCATCCGTCACATGGATGAGATGTTCTACGTCGGCCCCTTTGAGGAACAAAAGTATGACCAGTTAGTTGGCATCACGGCGAGCGAGGCACTTGATGGCATGCTCGCCCTAATCCGTGACTATGGAGTGATGGCAGGCCCTTCCAGTGGCGCCACCTATCTAGCTGCACTGCGCTACCTGCGAGCCATTGATGCCAAACAGACAGAGCGCAAGAGCGCTGTAATCATCGTCTGTGATCGGGTGGAACTGTATCTGAGTTGGATCGAGCAGATGCGTCCCGCGCTGTTCGAGGATTATGAGACACCCGAGGCAGAGCACGCCACCGTTGCAACCTCTGCGACACTGGGGGCTTGAGATGAGCGGAATCGCTGGGTTCGTTGGGCGCGAGACTCCGGCGGCCTTGCGCATTAGGGTAGTCGAGGACATGGTGCGAACCGATGCCATGCAACGGCGCGGGCCGGACAGCCGAGGTACGGTGGTCGCGGATGAACGGGTCGTACTGGGCAATACTCGTCTGCGCGTGGCCGATATACACAATTCTGAGGCAGACATGCCAATGCAGAGTGCCGACGGCATGCTGACCCTGACCTTCAACGGTGAAATCTACAATCATCTCGATCTGCGGCGCTTGTGTCCGGACTATCACTTCCGTACCAAATCGGATACCGAGAGCCTGCTTGCCATCTACCAACGTCATGGCCTGGACATGCTAAGCATGCTCGAGGGCATGTTTGCCTTCTGTCTGCACGATCGGTCGGCCAGACGAACGCTGCTGGCTGTGGATCCAACGGGACAAAAGCCACTGTACTACACGCTTGGGGACGGGGACGAACTGTATTTTGCCTCGGATATTGAGACCATTTTGCGTATCCCTCATCTCAACTTCAGCTGGGACCGCGAAGGTTTGGCCCAGGCCGCGGGCATCATGTTCGTATTTGGCCCCCATACTCATATCCGCGAGATCAAGAAGCTTGAGGCTGGATGTTGCCTGGTCGTCGAACAGGGTGAACGCCCGCGTCATCGGCGCTATCACAAGATCGTCATCGGTGATGAATTGCAACAGGATGTCACCGCAATCACCGAACGTATTCGGGACGCAGTGGCTGCAGGCTGCACACGCTGTTTCGACCTGGAGGTTCCGTATGCCTATTTATTAAGCGGCGGCATTGATTCGTCCAGCGTGGTAGCCCGAGCTAGGAGCCAGGGCTTGGAACTGCACACCTATGCTATCGGTTTTCCCGAATCTGGGTTGAGGGCAGGTGCCATCATGCATAACGAGTTCAGCTACTCTCGGCTGGTGGCCGAAGCCTTCGGCACGGAGCACCGGGAAATTGAGGTGACGAGCCAGATCTATTGCGAGGCCATGGACCGTTGGTGGTCGCTGTGCTGCGAACCGAATGGTGCACCCGAGGCGGTCTGTCTGTTCCTGCTGCTCGAGCAAATCGCCGCCGACGGTTATCGCGTAGCGTTTTGTGGCAGCGGGCCGGACGAGGTATTCGATGGTTACAGTCATGGACACAGGCTGAAAATCACCCCCTCGAGGCTGGTAGCGGGTGCCTATTTCGATTATTTCAATGCGGTGGGGGATATCGACCTCGGGCAACTGATGCTTGAGGTCGATGCTCGCGCCGCCTTCATTTCCGCCGTGCAGCCCTATCTCGATCTGTACGCGCATGATACGCAGGACAGCCAACAGCTCACTTGCCTGCTCGATTATCACGGCGAGTGCGTAGTCTCTGAATATCGTCAGATAGACATGGCCAGCATGGCGCACAGTATTGAAGTCAGAATCCCACTAGCCGACCAGCAGGTCATTCAAAGCGCGTTTTCCTTTCTACCGAGGCTCAAGCACTATGAGGATTCAGAAAAATGGATCTTCAAGCAGGCGATGGCACCCTGGCTCCCTAGCGCAATCTCGAGCCGAAAGAAGATTGGCTTTCCAGTGCCGCAGATGGTATATGCATCGCCCGAGTTTGAGGCGCGTATGGAGAGTTCGCTGGAGCCGGATAGCGGCCTTGATAAGCTTGGTCTGTTTGACATGGCCTATCTCCGACGGGCTTGGCGCGAGCGAGGGAGCCGCGGCTATGACATCTTCTACCGCTTGCACGGTATGGATGTCATCGCACGCCGCCACTCGTCTTACCTAAGTCCCAAAGATCCGACGGCATACCAGTGATAAATACCGCTCAATTCAGCATAAATGGAGGCACCCAGAAAGACCAGCTCGATCTGATGTCAGTGATGTCTACGTTATCCCTATGCGGATTACGACACCGACGGCAGGTCGAGGCTGAACCTCTGGCGATCCAACTTTACCAGAGACGGCTGCCTAGGCTGGCTATTCCGTGATCAGCATAGCGGCCAAGGCCACGCGGCGCGAATGGATCGGCTTAGCAGTAATCGCCCTGCCATGTCTGCTGTACTCCATGGATCTGACGATCATGACCTTGGCACTACCGACCATCAATGCAGCGCTGAACGCCACTAACGCACAGATGTTATGGATGGTGGATATCTATGGCTTCATGGTTGCCGGCTTCCTGATCACCATGGGTACTATCGGCGACCGCATCGGGCGACGGCGACTGTTATTGATTGGTGCAGCGGCTTTTGGCATTGTCTCGGTCCTCGCTGCACTGGTCAAAAGTGCCGGCACCTTGATTCTTCTTCGCGCCTTGCTCGGAGTGGCCGGCGCAACGTTGGCGCCGTCCACGCTCTCACTGATTCGCAATATGTTTCACAACAAGAACGAACGGACGACAGCTATCGGCATCTGGATGGCTAGCTTCTCGGCCGGAGCAGTAGTCGGCCCCTTGCTGGGCGGGATACTGATTACGCATTTTCATTGGAGCTCGATATTTCTCATCTCCGTACCTGCAATGTTGCTGTTGTTGGCACTGGGTCCCTGGCTGCTGCCTGAATATCGCGATCCGGCCCCGGGCCGTGTCGACCTGTGTAGCGTACTGTTATCGCTAGGCGCCGTATTGGCTGTTGTGTACGGTATAAAAGAGGGGGCAGGACAAGGGCTGAGTTGGTGGCCTGTTTTATCGCTGCTCGTTGGTGTGGCGCTGGCCGGAGTATTTCTGCATCGTCAGACGCGACTGGCCTATCCCATGGTGGATCTGCAGCTGTTCAGCAGGCCAGGCTTTTCCGCGGCCATGCTCAGCTACGCATTCGGCTTCTTTGTGTTGTTCGGACTCTCAATCCTTCTGACCCAGTATCTGCAACTAGTGCTCGATCTTTCGCCATTCAAGGCCGCCTGCTGGCTTGCGCCCTGGGGGGGTGCCTTCATGATTGGCTCCGCCACGGCACCGCGCATCGCACGCTATTGGCATCCCTGCCGCATCACCACCTGTGGCCTGTTGTTGTCGGCATTGGGATTTGCCCTGTTGACGCAAGTAGGTGGTTCGTCTGACAAGGAAGTAATTATTACCGGGACAGTGATGCTGGCGCTGGGGCTGACACCGCTGTTCACCTTCAGCGTCGAGCTAATCATCGCTCAAGCCCCTTCGGAGCGGGCGGGGGCTGCGGCAGCATTGTCCGAGACAGGCTCCGAACTCAGTGGTGCGCTGGGCATCGCCCTGTTGGGCAGCCTCGCTAGCCTGATCTACCGCATGGAGTTTTCTCCTGAATCATTATCGGGCGTGCCCGAAGATGCTCTCACATATGCAAATGGTTCCCTGAGCGCGGCGGTCGCCATCGCTGACAAATTACTGGAACCTGCAAGGATCGAGTTGCTTACTGCCTCACGGCACGCATTTACCGCCAGCATGCAATTCATTTCCGCAACGTCGATGCTGATCGTACTGGCGGCGGCGCTGATTTCCTGCCGCACATCTTGAGTCGCGGCAGACGAGCTTAGCACAATCACATTCTGACCAACATGGTCACGAACCTGTTCAACCATTGGGATAGTTAAATTCGCTTTAACAAAGATTTTCTTTATCCCCATCAATCATCCATCCAGTCGTTGAGTTCATCGTTGTAGGCCAACATCGCTTCTTCCGCGCATTCGTTGATCAAGTGCAGATAAATCATGGTCGTCTGAATCGAAGAGTGCCCAAGCTGACGTTGAACAAACACCAATGGGTCAATACCCGAGTTGGACCGCTGCATGGCGCAAAGTGTATGAGTGGCGTAGGTATGACGCAGCATGTGGGGATGAACCTAGATGTCGACACGCGCGTGGATAGCGTAGTGATTCAGGTCTCTCATAAACCTTCGGCTGACGTAAATGTCACGAGGTTTGGATCCCTTCGTTCGGATTCCATGTCCATCTCGGGGGTCGAGTCGAATGCGAATGTTGGCCTCACCGTTCGCAGAGAGATTGGGCACCATTACATACACCAGTGGGAATGTAGCGATTTCTTCTCGACGCAGACCTGTTTGCAGCACTAATTAATGTCTTAATCTCGTCTTTGGACAGAAATTTCGGAAGAGTATGGTGCTCTTTTAGGCTGACATCCCTCACCATGATTTTTCCGCCAGAGGCATCGGCGTGGGCAAAATAACCAGTTCGATTGATGTTGCGCTCTTCATAATCAAATGGAAGAGCATCTACCCAATCCTCATTGAAGGCGTATTTGTAGAATTCACAAACATATAGCAAGCGTTGGTTCACCGTACTGCGCGCGAACCCAATCGTATCCAGACAGTAGTCCCGATATGCTGCAACGAGGCTGTGTGCTTCTCCACGTTGAACATCACACCAATTCAATTCATGAGCCTGGAGAAAGCTGAAGTAATCATACATGGCCCTTCCAGTACTTAACCATGAGTGCCTTGATCCAATTGCACCGCGCAGGAGGTAATGCCGCATGAAGCTATTCGCATGGACGCAGCTTTCCATCAAGTCATACAGAAGAATGGGGAATCCAGGATAGGGCTGCCCCTTGAGCAAGAAATACTCGGTAGAGTAAATAAGTTCCATGGGTTCTTATCTGATGAAGCAGATCAAATGCCTTGATTCTTGAGTATTACGACTCTATACCTTTTTAATCCAATCCAAGAAGATACATGATAAGATCACCGCCCTCATCACTATATTCTGCGCGAGCGCCTCAAAACTTCGAACCAATGTGAAATAACTTAACACTCAGTCCAACAAAAAAACATATCAACGAGTTGTTCACTATCAGCACGAGGTTGGAAGCCACGGCTTTCTTAAGTGTGATTCATTAACGCTTCTGAGCAGATAGGCGAATCCATCTCCTACCAACGTATCAAAAAAGTTATCCATCGATTTTATTTTCCCCCAACTTCTTTCTGTTATTCGTCTCAAGGAGATAAGAAAGAGAATACAGCTATTCTAACGGATGGCAAGCCCCAGAAGAGTGCTTTATCGGGTTGCAGGGGACCCTGATGTGACTCGCAGGGCGCGTGAAACTCGCGCTAAAATCCTACAATGGACGGGCCTGTCCACCTGTATCGGTATTAGCCCGACTAAAACCCTGGCTAAACTTGCCAACCATATTACCGAGAATGCAGACAGAAAAACCCGGGTTGTATAGCATTTACTTGATCCTCCTGCTCTTGCATTTCTTGCGCCAGATAACAACACCCGTCATGGTTAGCATTGCGGTCAATATTCCCGTGATGCATATCAGTACACGTCCATATATACCTAATATCTGTCCACTATGTATTGGGAATTGCCAAGCAAGAAAACGATCCGCTCTGGTACCACTGTCATACCCTCGGCGCCCTGTCAATGTACCGGCGTTACCGTCAATGAACACCTGCTCCGTTTTGATCGCAAACACTTCGCTTCCCCTCCCCTTCTGATCAAAAGCCACGCGATATACATTCAGGGCAGGCATATACCTCACAAACGACAATTCCAGATTATCATTTCCAGCCGGCAACCACTGATGCGCCACCAATACCGCATCTGAAAAACCCAATACTGGGTCAACACCTGATTGCAACGTCCCGGGCAGCGTTTTACGTGGATCAGGTGTCAAATCCCCGAACAATCCTACGATTGGCCTGAATACCTCCGCATTCAGGTTGAAATACGTGCCGCTCATTGCCATCATGAAGAGCACAGGCCACAACCACAGGCCACTTGCTCGGTGCAGATCAAAATTGAATCTGACCTGACCAGCCTGTCTCTTGATGCTCCACGATGGTTTCCAGCGCGACAACCAGTTTCTGCAAGAATTGTTCTTTTCCTTTGATCTCAATGGCGGAGGGAGTGTCAGATAAAAACCAACGAGACAATCCACCATCCAGATAAGGGCAATGCCGCCCAGCAACCAAACACCCCAGCGCCCCGGCAGGTAAAGATTAGTATGCAACCTATACACCATGGGAATAACATGTGCTCGATCCATGACAAACGCGCCGCGCACCCTCGCTCCCAGTGCCTCACCACTAAACGGATTCAAAAACAGCTCCCGCATCGTGCCCTGCTCCGTTTTCAGGTCAACCCTAATACTTTCTCCATGGTCACGCTTGATCCGTATCGTGATAATCTCAGCCTCAGGATCAAACTGCTGCGCATGTCTGGCCAGTGTATCCAGCGACAACACTGGCACAGCACGCTCTGGCACATGAAACAACTCTGGGTTTAACCAGGCATCTAGTTCGCGCTCAAAAGCAATCACACTGCCAGTCAATCCCAGCGCAATTAGAAAAACGGCAATGACCAGCCCGACATAACGATGTAACCTTACCCAAAATGATCTGGATCGCACACCTGAACGAATAGTAGATGTCATGGCAGTCAGAAATCCACCGTTGCCGACAACATCAACGTGCGCCTATCTCCCAATGTCAAACCACTGGCTGCTGCAGATGACCAGTATTGTTTATCGAATGCATTCAGAATATTGGCACGGATCGTCACAGGAGTTGCAATATGCCTTATCGCATATCTCGCGCCCAGATCAAACCGCACCCATGAGGGAATTTTCTGGGTATTCGCAGCATCCAGATATTGCGCACTCGTGTAGATGGAGCGCGCTGTCAGTGTCAACCCGGGAATAACTCTGATATCCCATTCACCACCCAGATTAGCAGCTACCTTGGGTACGCCTGGCGCAGTGTTTCCATCATTGAGACCCCCTGCTGTCTTGGTCAATTCACCATCAAGATACATTACCCCTCCCTGGATACGGACACCGGAAAATGGCTCACCAAACACATTCATTTCCACCCCTTGATTCTGTTGCTTACCATCCACAGCAAAAATAAGGGTTGCGGGATTGGTGAATCCGCTGGGCTGCCTGATTTTGAACAGGCTGACCGTCGTCATCAGCTTGCCGAAATCCATCTTGATACCTGCTTCCACCTGCTTGGTTCTGGACGGTGGAAAAATATCATTGATATTGACAGCCCCGGCGGCAGGCGTTGGTCCTTGGGTAAGCGCCTCGATGTAGTTGGCATACAGCGAGACTTTCTTCCACGGTTTGACCAGCAGCCCCACCGCAGGTGTTACAGCATCTTTATTATAATGTTTTGTCCTGGCACCGGTGACTGGACTATAGCCATTCACCTCCACCTGCTGTATGCGGGCTCCCAAAGTCAACTGTATCTGTTCATCCAGTATGGATAGGGTATCGGTCAGCGCAATACTCGACAGATGCGTTTTATTCACAATTGGTAAATGATGAGACAAGCCGCCCGTAACTGGCTCAGGATGTTCAACTGGATTAAAAATATTGGATTGGATACTGTCAAAACTCTGCCGCGCATTCCCATATTCCAATCGGAAATCACTCATACCCAAATTGATCGCATGCATGATAGCACCAGTTTCAAACATGGCATGCAGGCCAGCTTCTGCCGACAGCGCATTTTCCTTATACAAATACTGGAAGGGTTGCGTCATGAAATCCCCACCGGCATTCTTTACGCTCACTGTAGCCCGCATAAAATCGTAGTCTCCCCGCCTCGCACCAATGGCTGCATAGGCATTGAAAACCGGAGAGATATCGTATTCCACTCTAAATACGCCATAAATATCTTGAACATTCGCATCAGTCCACGATGGCGTCATACCAGAATCAACACGTCTAGCTGACGGAGGCTTCACTCCACTAACCACCCCAACCCGCTCCAATGGGGCCTCTACACGGCGATCCTGATAGGCAACATCTGCGAACAAACGTAACGCTTCTCCACGGAAATCCAGTGCCAGAGTATGGATGTTACGCCGTATGGATTGATGTCTGAATGGGGTATCACCATTCTGATAAACACTGTTAAGCCGGATACCTAGACGATTGTCCTTGCCAAAACGCCGCCCAATATCCACATGACCGCCAAATTGACTATCGGAGAGATAAGAACCGGTAAGCTGGATTACTGGCCTGTCAACTGCTCGCTTAGGCACGACATTGATTGTTCCGCCAACCCCACCGCTTGGCGCCATACCATTTAGTAAAGCATTCGGTCCTTTAATGATTTCCACACGCTCTGTCGCTTCCACCGGTATGGAATAAGTCGGCACAATGCCATACAATCCACCAAATGCCACCTCACTATTGAGCACCGTAAAGCCACGGATACTGAATTGCTCAAAGCGCCCGGAAGACGGATTGACGGATCTGACAGAAGCATCATTCAACATCACATCCGCCACTGTTCGTGCTTGCTGATCTTTGATCGTTTGTGCCGTATAACTCGTTATGCTGAAGGGGGTTTCCATCAAATCTTTGTTACCCAGTAATCCTACGCGCGCCCCTCGTGCCTGCTGTCCTCCCGTATACATACTAGGCAATTCATCTGGTCCCCTCCTGGTACTTCCCTGCACCTCGATCACGGGCAACTCCGTCACTGCTCCTGCCTTTTCACTCTCATCCTCTATAGCCAATCCCTCCATCGGCATAGTACCTAGCAAGGCACCGACCATGACGCTGACTCCATACATTTTATTGTTCGACATATTATAATTTTTGATAGTGTTGAAAAATAATGAAATAAATGGGGGGTACGCCAGCCTAAGCTGGCAAATAGATATGCTGGGGATGAGCATGACGCAGAAAATCATGGTGGGATATATGCCAGGCATATGCTCCTGCATGCGAAAACAGAACAATATCTCCCACTCGAATTTCACCCACCATTTCATCAAAAGCCAATAAATCCTTAGGGGTACACAATTGCCCCACAATATTGACCTTCCCATGCCTCAAACCAGGTCTGGAATATGGTTTCTTCCAGGTCGAGACAGGAATAACTTTGAATGGATGGCTATGATTTTGGGCATAAGGTGTACGAAAATGATGCGTACCTCCTTTCACTACGACATATGTTCCATTCCCCGATGTTTTGATGTCGATCACTTCTGCTACATATACGCCGCAGAAAGCAGAAACATACCGACCCATCTCAAACCGGATTTTTGGAATGTTTTTAGCGGCTCCAATCAGCAGATTGTTCAAGCCATGCGAAAAATGACACCAGTCAAACTGCTGATCGATGTCTTTGTAATTGACACCAATCCCACCTCCTACATTAATGTGATCTATAACAAGATTGAATTCCTCTTTCCATTTCACTGCCTGTTCGATATAGGCAGATAACAGGCGTAAATGTTGAGCGGCATCTAATTGATGTGAAAGTAAGTGAAAATGGAACCCCTGGAAATACAGACAATCACTGTTATCCCTCACCATTTTCAGGCAATCTGACAAATGCTCCACACTGATGCCAAATTGAGTCGGTTTCCCCCCCATCATGAGAGAAGTTGCTCGTAAATCTTCAAAATGAGGATTCACCCGCAACAAGATTTCCGCTGGCTGTTGATAGTGTCTTGCAATGTGCAACAATCTTTCTAATTCAAACCGACTCTCGATATGCACAGTCACATTGTTCAAGATGGCCAATTCGAGTTCTGTATCTAGCTTCCCAGGCCCGCTGAATATCAAAGGCACATCTGGAAAATTCTGCCGCACCCATTGAATCTCCCCCCCAGAAGAGGCTTCAAAACCATCTACATGTTCTGCCAACGCAGATAATATAGGCAGGTCAGAATTAGCCTTGATCGCATAAAAGAAATTCACTCTGTCCGGTAAGCTACTCTTGATATTTCTCGCATGAGATGCAAGTGCCCCAAGATCATACAAATAGGCGCATAACGATTTATCCGGATGAGCCAAATCATGGATGACCGATATGAATTTTTCAGCATCAAACATCATGACAACCTCCCCATCGGGTTAATCAGAGGCATATATCCGGCCAATTTGTCAGCCTGCATCCTGAATCGGTTGCTCAGATTCGCCTTGCTCGGGAATGCATGGCCATTGATCAACCCGTCAATTCTCCCTTCTGAAAGCGCTGTTCCGTAACGGGATTGATAATGCTTCAAATGATGCTTTACCTCTTGCCACAGTAAGCGTTCCAGATGCACATCACCCAGACTGATCTGATGGATTGCCTCACAAAAATTATTGACGAATAGGCAATAACAAATCCGATTCCAGCCTTGTTCAGAGGAATACCAAAGACTTTCGTGGGTTCGCGCACTGACTCCGGAAAGCTTATCCTCCGGGTATGATTCCAGAATCAGCTTGACACCTTCAAAATCCCTCAGATAGACATGAGTGGGTCTGTTATCAGAAAGTCCGATCACTACATTCTGCAAATGCGGCTCAAAAACTATGCCATGCGCAAAATAGCATTCGAGGATCGGATACATGACTTTCTGTACATAAGCAGAAAACCACCGGATACGAGTACTTTCCGAATTCTGCCCCTCAGCCTCGCTCAGGGCGGAAATGATGTCGCGTAAATAAGCGCATCCAAGTGTATGATTCCCAAACAGCGCCCCTGCCAATAAGGGCGTAACTCCGTTATCCAGATGTCGCTTATCGAAGTTCTTACGCAATATCACTCCGAACCCCTCTGTAACCTCCCTACTCGTATTCTCATCTGGCTCTTTCAAGTCGACAGACAAGAATGCGGGTTCTGCCAAAATAGACACGCCTGGGAATTTTTCAGAAATGGACTCCATGACCCCTGCCATGATTTTATTGATCTGTAACGCACTCTCCAGCTCATAAACTGCATTCTTGCGAATGCAGTTGGTCAATCTGACGTGTAATGAGAATTTGTAGAAATAGGGGTTTTCCGGTTGATACAGAGTACGTATTGATGATGTAGGATAAAAATGTTTTCCGGCTGAGCCAATATTTTTCAACTTCCCTTGACTGATCGCCGACCGGACAAGAGGATTGTCCAATAACCATTTGGCTTGCCATGGGTGACAAGGAACCAGAATATAAGGAAGATTTGGCCTGATTTCGGAAGGTGCCATTTGAGCAATGATTTCCGCACAATCAGATTCTATGGTCGTTTTCTGATAAACAAAATTTTCATGGACAGCAAAATAATGCAAAGGAAATCCCTGACCGAACTCGGGAGAATATTTCCTGAGATCATTTTGGCTGAAGCCTTGTCTGCTTTTTGGTGCAGGATGGAAAGGATGACCGTAGATCAAGGATTGCTCAGAACAGAGATATGCTTCCAGAGGATTCTCTGGCAATGTATCTCTTCGATCATCTTCAAGAATCTCGGCAGTAACACTGACGCTATCTTCAATCTGATCCAGCAATTCTTCATTAAAACTTTCATTATGCTTGATCGCCAGATCATGAATAATCAGGTGCGCCAGACCTTTCCAATCTTGGTGCATCCATGATTCCCCCGTTTTCTTGGAATATATCGAAGAAAGATATATAAAATTAGCCGTATCAGAATATCTTTCGACCGCCACAATAATTCGAGCCTTTATTCTCGACATGGATATTTCCAGCACCTGCTTACCCGCCAGAGCCAGCCTGATTGAAACCGGCCAACTGCCAATATCTCTAAGATTACATATTCGGGTTGCCTTCTCTGGCATTCCAACTTCCCTGCAATAACAATTCAATAGCGTTTCTGCACAACGCTGCCCTGCGATGACATAAGAAGCGGATACTTGCGGTAATTTATATGCAGGCACTGCCATAAAGCCTCCTTAAAATGATTGTTGAGTCTCAGATCGTGAACAGATTGAGAAGAAAAATACTAAGGCACAGATCATCAAAGCGCTCGATACCAGAAATGGTGCTTTGATACCTGCAATACCTACCAGAAAATCACCTGTAATCGCCCCTGCTGCCATGGCGCACCGGCCAGTCAACTCGAAACGAAAGAATGTTTTGGTAGCACCCAGGATTTGCGTCACACTGACCAGATATAGATTGATTCCTGTAAAAGAGATAAAAGTGCCCATCCCGATGCCAGCTTGGCAAATAATCACCATCATCCATTGCTGGCATTGCCATTGCCCTATCAGTCCGAGCATCACCAGTATGAATCCAGTGCATAACAGAGTCACATTTCTCAGTTTCCTGATAGGCTGCAATAAAGGAACGCTGCATAAATACGTAATACTAGGTATTGAGAACACAGTCCCCAAAAGTGAATCTGGTATGACCTTCACTTCTGTCTGCAAATACGTAATGAAATGGGGTGCATAAAGTGATGCTGAAAATAAAATCAGCACCTGTGCAATATATGGCTTCCATAGCTGATATCCATTTCCACTTCGCATCAGATCCTTTCCTGCTGCTTTCTTTTGAGAATTTTCTGATTCGCTCGGTAGTAATAATGTCAGCAGAAAAGCAGTAATCAGCAGCAAAAGGGCCAAGAGCAGATAAACCTGTAATGGCCTGCTGAAATAAAGAATGACACCTCCCAGTAGTGAAGGCCCAAGCACTGCAGCAACCCTGGTAATTAGCTGCAACGCTCTGATTCCCGTCACAAGCTCATCTTGATTGAGTCGACACGCCAAATAGCTGCTGGAAGTAGCAAATGTCGGTGCCACGAAACCTTGCAGAATCAGTCCGCACAAAAACATGGCAGGACTATCAGCCACTGACATTCCTGACATGATGACTGCCAATGCGATATGACTCGCAATAAGGGCTTTCCTTTCCCCGATTCTTGTAGTCAGCACCATACGCAACGGGTAACCAAGGAATGCTGCAAGCACTGGCGCTGCATAGCATATCCCCAGATATGACAGGCCATCCGGGAAACTGCCTGTCAGAATCGTGGATAAGAATGGCGGAATGCTGAATGCAGCAAACATGGCCGAGAAATGGCCTGCGGTCACCAGTTTTAGGAAATACCCGTTACGTCGCATAGCATTCCTTGCTTTCATGACAAATCAATTGTCAGGCTGGAATCAGAAGCTACGTTTCAGGGGATTCATCACATGCTGATAAGCATTTTCGCTAGTATCAGCAAATATTTTCTTTCTGGAAAACTGGCTCAATCTGATTTGAGTCTGAAATAAATCCAGCGCGTTGTATCGCTTATCCAACTCAGGGAATTTGTCCTGGTAATCTTCAATGACACGAGAGGCCATTTTCCAGAACTCGGATTCATCAAGCCCTTGATGCATATGCAGGAAACGGGCAATTTCAGCCAGATGGACAAAAAATATCGCATCATGCAGATACCAAACCAACTCCTGCGGAGTGGCATCCAGTACGGATCTTTCACCGGGAGTCAACCGATATTTCGGAGCATCCAGCAACATGGGGCAGGATGCCGGCTTCTGAAGATAATCACGCGCAAATCTGATTCCTCCCGGCAGATCCCTAACTGCCACCCTGACAGGCAATCCATCCCGGAAGAACAGAATAGTATTTTGCGCATGCGCCTCAAACCCGATACCGTGTGCATACAGCAAATGTATGAATGGCTTGAGCAAAACATCGAGCAACTTTTCTGTCCATGCCTGCAATCCATATGCAGCAATCCAGTCATCCGATACGGACTTGTTCTGAGAATCCAGAAAACACAGTGCCGTAGCAGGTATGGCAAATTCTTCCGGCTGGAGATACGTATGGATGCTTTCCCGCCATATCGTACCGATTAACCCGAATTTTCTTCTTTCTACTATTTCAGGCAGATGAGATTTGTCATCATAAATACCAGCCACCTCTTTGATAAAATTAAACCTCAATTCATCCTTCAGATAGAGATCGCTTTGCAGTATGGAAGCAAGCCATTGGGAAATTATTGCGCTATTGGCAACGTTATGCGGGGAAAGCAGACGATCAGCAGATGTATTAATGATTGATAATGCAATCTTGACTGTATGGGCACTCTTCCTGGTCTGATTGGAGAGAGATCTTAGGGATTGTTGTGGACTGTACTTATCTGTATGACTTCCCAGGAATATTACATCTCCATTGGCAATATCATCTACATATTCAAATACAATCTTTTCCTTCCATTGCCACGGATGTACTGGTAGATAAATATAATCTTCTACTCGCTTGCCAGCATTGATGATGATTCGGGCAAATTCATCCAGATATGTTTGCTGCAATTCATCTGCAATCAACTTGTCAATGTTCAATCCATCAAGTGTATAGATTTTTGCCCGATCTCTACGGATCGCCAGCCATGTCAAATTAATCAGACTACCAAAATCATTGGTGTATTCCTGATTCTCCTCCAGATTGAATCCCATTCTGGATTTGTAGCAAGGGTGATATAGATGCCCATTGAATACCGCCGTTTCATAAGCATCAAAAACAGAATCTGATGTATTCAAATCCGCAATCTTCAGATTTGAATTAAATCTTAATGCTTCCGCATTTTTTGCAACTGTATTGTTCAATTCAGAGATAAAAAAGCTGTATTTATTCTCTTCCCCATCAATTTCTGGTGCGATCTCTCCAAGGAATAAGGCAATCGATAGCGCCTCACCCCTCGATTGTTCTGATATTCTGATGACAGGATCTTGTAACCTGATTCTGCCGTAACTGACAGTCCTCACTCCCTTGGTTAAATAACTGACAGATTTTCCATTGGCATCTATCGCTTTAATGGCGTACTCGGAACAACCTATCGAAAGCAACCTCTCCGAATACTCAAGAATGTTCTCGAACAGCATGGATTCAAGAAGCTGTCGCAAAGTCCGGCGACGCGCAGCAAGATAATTGGGGTTTGGTGCCTGAAGCAGAATTTCCCGATCATCCATCCTTAGTTAACTCCTTTTTTATTTTTATAATTTATATGATAATAATCATATAAATGATAACTATTTCTATTATCATATTCAAGTATTAACTATTACCAACACGACAAGCTGACAGCAAAAACTACTACCACTTACCTTGTTCCCTAGGGCCTGCTCCCATTTCACATTGGTAACCACAGAAAGGCACAAGCCATAGCCACGAGGCTTTCTTAGTTTTTTTGAGTTTACCAAAGCGCGAGGCCACCGCCCGAAACTGTCTCAACCGTGCGAAAACATTTTTTACCAGGTATCGGAATCAGTACAGCCCTCGGTCCAGATCTGCATTACTTGTTTTGGAGTTCCGCTTCCCTGGAATGACTGCCTTGGCACCTTGTTGTTCGATTTGATCACGTATGGCCTGATTGTCATAGTCTTTGTCTGCAATGATGGATTGAGCCGCGCCCGCACTGGTGAGCCTTGATATAGCTACCATTGATGAAAATCCACTCCATGTCCAGCTCAACCACCAGAGCCTGAAATACCTTGAGCCATTTTCCGCTGGCAGATCAGGCGGTGAATCGTTTATAAACCTTGCTCCAGCTCCCGAATGCCTTGGATAAATCTCTCCAGGAACAACCGGTACGCATGCGGTTACAGTATGCCTTCGACAGTCATACGCAAATCTTGCTTGCTGTAGAGGTTATTGTGAAGCAAAATGGGCAGCAGCTTCGACCATAGCTCAGCATTGAGCAGTAATCGGGGCATTGCAAGCTCGTATTGCTGGTGAGAGCTACAACGATACGAGCTTGCTCCTTTAAATCAATAGCTTGAGATCAAACAGGAACAGACCCTGGCAATACTCAACAAGACCATTGTGAAAATGACAGTATCTAAACCATCTTAATTTAAGTTAAAGGCTGCAGGTACGGCGTTGGCGTCACTGCAATTATCGGCCCTACACCATCGGATTTCGCTCAATCGCAAGGCTGCTCTTTATCTCTGAGCATCTTTCGACTGAAGCGCCAAAACACGGCCAAGTTCTTTGATTTTTTTAGCCGCCTGAACCAGAATGCAGTCATTTCTCGATCGATTATTGCCATGTTTAACAACCTAACCAGCTTTCAGTACATTCAGAGCTCGTGTAAACCGTGTAATAGATGGTTTATTCTTCTACACTCTCGCTTTGCTGTTATCACTGGCTGGGCTGCCTGATTTTTTCAGGGCGCAAGGGATAATCAACCTGCATTTTCCTGAACTCATACCGCTCGACAACTATGCTCGACCAGCTGGACCGGTTGTTAACCGTCTGGATGATTGGTACCAGTCGCTTCTAAAAAAACTAATAGACCGAGATTCAGAAGTAGCCGTTACAGAAGATCAGCTTTCAAAAGATAGTATCGAGAACATTCACGTGTTTACTACTGAGCCTGAATGTGACTTCGTTTTCCAGGTACTGGACAAGGCTTACCTGGAATGGATGAACAGTACTTCCTCTAACGACCGCTTGCGATTGCTGGTGTTCCCACCATGTGATCATTTGATCATTCCAACCGAGTAACAAGCTGGGCTGAAGGTAATCGCCTGGATGTGCTTGCTGCCCCAGATCGTTCTGAATTGCTATCCGGAGATTTGGTAAAAGTTACGATACCTGCGGGCTCTGGTCCGCTGGTCATCCCAAAGCTTGAAGACTGGTTTATTCGTCACCATCGCGGCTTAAGATATATTCGCACCCTGTTGGCTGCTTTGCAGGATACTTCACGGCACTGCCTCGTATCTTGTAACAGTTGGTGCTGGGTATATTTGAAAAAAGCCGTTAACGCCGATTTGGTATTGCCCGTGCCAGATTCGCTGGCACCCATGAATGCTGAGATTCTTGGCAAGTGGCTGCTCGAATTGATGTCCGAAGAGCTCCAGCAACCTGCTACTTTCTGTGATCATAACAATGGCAAAGAAATACTACGCTGTGAAGAAGATGGCACAATTTCCGATAAATTCATGCAACAGCTTGCTAATGATAGTGGGGGCATACCCTGGATAGCCTGGCAACTTTGGTGTCGAAGCTTGCGGACAGAAGCAGAACGTGATGATCAATCAGATAATACCGAGGAACCGGAAAAGCAGCAGGCCTCCGGCGACAAAGGAATAGTTTTCTGGACAATCAGAAATCAGCCACCAAGGTTGCCTCGCGGGCATGAACACGCGGCCTGTTTGTTATCGCAAGCCTTGCTGATTCATGGCTCGTTGCCCGAACAGATGCTCTCAGCGGTATTGCCCCCCGCCACAGGAGAATCCAGCCTGATTGTCGCCCTGATTCGCTCCGGCTTCGTTGAATGTCATGGCGATGAAATACGTTGTCTGGCAACAGCAGACCCGGTTATCTGGACATCGCTGGCCAACTCTGGCATGACGATGGCGCGCTTTTGACCAATTTCAAGAATTCAGCGAGCTAAATATGCCTGATTCAAGCATGAAAAATGTTAAAGCATCCCAGTTAGTCAATGATATTGGTGATATCAGCTTACCCAAATTCTGGTCATCGTTGTTTCTGTGTGGTTGTTGACTTTTCTCTCCCACAAGCTACTTTCTATCCTGGCAAAACACGGGCCCAGTAGGTTAAGGCTGTACTTTCTTGCCGCCATACCCTTTACTCGCTTGTGCTTGCTCGCTGCCGCAGTGTCAATGATAATTCCTATCATCTTCAATATCACATTGCAGAATTTTCTGGTTATTGCAGGTGCCATCAGTATTGCAATAGGTTTTGCGTTTAAAGACCTGACCAGCAGTTTGATTGCGGGTGTGGTTACCATATTAGAGCGTACCTATCGTCCCGGTGACTGGGTGAAAATTGAGGATGATTACGGCGAGGTTCAACAGGTTGGTTTATGAGCCATCACGCTGCGCACACCTGACGATAACATCGTTATTACCATCGCGCACGATAGAATCTGGAATAACAACATCAGCAATTCCAACGATGGGCAACAAACCTTGATGTGTGTAGCTGATTTTTATCTTGATGCCGACCATAATGCAGCCGCCATACGCACTGTGCTACATGATATTGCATTGACCAGTGCCTTCCTGGACTATACGAAACCTGTATTGGTCATACTTGCAGAGGTACCGTGGGGCTCGCACTACAAGCTCAAAGCCTATCCCTTCGATATGCGTGACCAGTTCGAGTTCATCAGTGATATGACTGTGCGTGGCAAGCTTGGCATTCGAGAAGCAGGTGCCAGGGAAGTCCAGGCACCTGTAATGATTCAGACACCTGAACAACGGTAGTTCGAAAAATCTGGCCATACTACTGCCGCTCGATAATTGGTTTTCAACTATTTACAAGGCGATCTGCTAAATTAAACACGACACTCAAATTTGGCAATGTCTCTTTACTTTCTAGTGTATTTTGGATGTCAAAATACTCAAAACCTTTACGGTTATACCAATTATTTGCTTTCTCAATTTCTGCCTGCTCTTCATCGGTAATACCTTCAACTGCGCCTATTTATTCCAAGCTCTATTGATTTTTTCAGAATTTTTTGAAGATCATGACTAAATTTACATTTAACTTTTTTAATTGACACGCTTTTAAATAGCAAATACGACTTTAACGACAACTCTACCGAGCGACAAACCAAGTAGTATTTTACAGGTGAAAACGGCTTGTCTATTTTAAAACTCTTATAAGCATTCAGAAAGTCTTCGGCATATACGATAAACCCTATCTGCTTCATTGTAATACGCGCTGGTTTTGCTGAAATTATGATATTCGCCATCGTTTTCCTTGATCCCTGACGCGGGTTATTACTGGTGTTTAGCTTAAATCCACTTTCTTCAATATTTTTCATCGCAAAGCACGCACTTTCCGGATGAATCATGATTACTATATGCCACATAGATCCATCAGACGAGCTTTGTTGACGTTCATTGCTAATCAGGAGAAATTATGAGGCTTTTTCGGTTCTGATCAGATTTTGTATGGATAATAAATATATAGCTTCTTTCGGCCCTGTCGGCATTTTTGATTCTGGAATAGGAGGGTTGTCAGTTGCCCGAAAAATTAGAGAGTTACTGCCAAGTGAAGACATGGTATACGTTGCAGATTCGCTGCATGCTCCCTACGGAGAGAAATCAGACAATTACATATTCCAACGAATGGGCGCAGTCACAGAATTTCTACTGGCCCGCAAAGCCAAGGCTGTTGTCGTAGCATGTAATACGGCAACGACAGCAGCTATTTCCAGGCTCAGAGCCTGTTACCCAATTCCAATTGTCGGCGTCGAGCCGGGGATCAAGCCTGCCGCACTTTCCACACACACGGGGGTAATTGGCGTATTGGCAACTCCCAGAACACTTCAAACAAATTCATTCACAGCGCTGGCAGAACGTTTTGCAAGAAACGTGAGAATCGAAATTCAGCCTTGTCCTGATCTGGTAACCAAAATAGAGGCACTCAATTTTAACAGCGATCAGACCATTGCCTTACTGAAGCAGTATATCTCTCCACTGCTTGATAAAGGAGCCGACACCATCGTGCTCGGGTGTACACATTACAATCATTTGTCTGAATTGATCTCCAAGGTAGCCGGGGAAAATATTTCAATCATCAAAACTGACGCAGCTGTAGCGAAAGAAGTCGCTCGCAGGCTTTCTTCTGGGGGATTGCTTGCCGGCGGAGATCATGCAGGAAGCGAGGAATTTTGGACCAGCGGGCCTCTTGCCGCTTACCATCAACAGATTGAGCTGCTGTGGGGAAAAAGCGGTAAATGTTATCGCTGGCTTTGATGTTAGCGCATCGTTTCGGATCTCGTAGATAATCCCATACCTATCTAGAAATAAGGTGCAAGTGAATCTATACTGACCCGGTGCCTGTAAACAGGGAGCATATATGATGATCAGACGAACACTTATCCCACTGGATGGTTCTGAACTGGCAGAACAGGTTATCCCTCATCTGCTGCGTTTCATTACGCCGGATCAGACCGAGCTACTGCTGATGACAGCATTGTCATCCACTTCCCGCTCTCTGGATGAAGTTGAAGATACGCCCGGCTTGCCAACATCAAAGCAGACTGTTGTATCGAAAGAGGACAAGGCACGCAAACAGTTATACGACATTACACAAAAACTCAATCAGATTGGCTTCAGCGTAATGGATCGACTTTTGTCGGGAATGCCGGCCGAGAGCATACTACGCTTGGCAGAGGAAACCTTTGTCGATCTGATTGCCATGTCAACACATGGAAGAACCGGACTGGGACGGGCATTGTTGGGTAGCGTGGCGGACGAAGTCGTGTGCAGCGCACGCCCACCCGTGTTTTTGGCACCTGCTGCCATAGCGGTAAAATCCAGTTCTGTACCTCGTACTATTCTCCTACCTCTTGATGGCACGCCTCTGGCAGAAGCAGCCATTCCCATCGCCCGTCAATTTGCACAGAATACGGGAGCAACCATCTCTCTGATCCGTGTTGTCAGGCCAAATCATCCTGGATACGAGCAACCAGATGAGCAAGTATCTGCCGGGGAACAATCTGTCGCTCACCAGGCGATCAGTTATCTGGAGCGAATACAGCTGCAGTTACAACTGGCGAATGTATTTTCTCATTACCAGGTTGCATCGGGTGATCCGATTGAAGCCATTATCCGTACCATGCACATGGAAGACTCTGATCTGGTCGTGATGAGTACACACGGGCGTTCAGGTGTTGAACGCATAATCCATGGCAGTGTTACACGCCAAATTATTGGAAATACAACCTGTCCGCTGCTATTGGTACGTGGCGTAGTGCCCGTTGAGGTTTATGAGTCGAGCGATGACAGAGTATCAGCAGCCTCCTTTTGCTGATCAAGCTGTGCCAACAACACCAGGGCTCTGCCTGATCAGAAAAGCGCACGAATCGCTTCTTCGATTCGCTCTACAGTAACAATTTCAATTCCTTTGATAACTTGTTTAGACTGATTTGCCTTGGGAATAACAGCCTGAGTAAATCCCAGTTTGGCTGCTTCTTTAATTCGCTCCTGCCCGCGTTGTACCGGCCGTACTTCCCCCGCTAGACCAACTTCTCCAAACACAACAGTTTTCTCCGGCAAGATCCGGTTTTTCAGAGATGAAACAATCGCCAGCATCACGGCCAGATCAGCGCCTGGTTCAGTAATTTTGACTCCACCCACCGCATTGATAAAAATATCCTGATCAAAACAAGGAATACCGGCATGGCGATGCAGCACTGCCAGCAACATTGCCAGACGATTCTGTTCCAGCCCGACACTCAATCGACGCGGGGTTGATCCATGCGCCTCATCCACCAGAGCCTGAATCTCCACCAGCAAAGGGCGCGTTCCCTCCTGTGTCACCATCACACAAATACCCGGCACACGCACACCATGATGCGAAAGAAACAAGGCAGAAGGATTATTCACTTCCCGCAATCCCTTCTCGGTCATGGCAAAGACACCCAGTTCGTTCACTGCCCCAAAACGATTCTTGAAAGCTCGAATTAAACGAAAAGCGGAGTGTGTATCTCCTTCAAAATAAAGTACTGTATCAACCATATGCTCCAGAACACGCGGCCCAGCCAGCGCCCCCTCTTTGGTCACATGTCCTACCAGCACAACACAAGTACCACTGGTTTTGGCGAATCGCGTCAAGCGAGCGGCACATTCCCGTACTTGGGCAACCGAACCTGGGGCCGATTGCAACGACTCGGAATAAATCGTCTGAATCGAATCAATGATTGCGACTTGAGGGCGATGCTCAACCAACGTTGACTGAATGGCTTCCAGTCGAATTTCGGTCAACAAATCAACTTTGGTGGCATCCAGAGTCAGACGCTTTGCCCGTAGCGCGACCTGTTGCATGGACTCTTCACCACTGACGTATAGCACTCGGTGATGCGCAGACATCCGGGATAGCGCCTGCAACAGTAGTGTCGACTTACCTATGCCGGGATCACCTCCTAATAAAACAACCCCACCCTGTACCAGGCCTCCACCTAACACCCGGTCAAACTCGGACAGCCCGGTCAGAAAACGAGGCATATCCTCCGCCTCGACCTCACTCAGACTCAGCACATGTCCTTGCGCGGAATCCGGAATGAAATGCGGAAGATTTTTCTCCCGCACAGTTTCAGTCAACGAATTCCATTCACGACAATGCGGACACTGGCCCTGCCATTTCAATACCTGACCACCACAGGCACTGCAAATATAAAGAGTCTTGAGTTTCGTCATGAATAAACTACGTGATTGGGATTTCCTGATGCAGAACAATATTCCAGCTTTACACCCGACTCGGATATTTCATCAGGAACGCAGCATATGTATGTAATATCAGGTACTCGGCAGCATCCCTATTAAAAAACCGAAAAACTGATAAAATAGCTGCCTCAAAAGATACAGAGTTCCGGAGAGGTACCGAAGTGGCCATAACGGCGCTGACTCGAAATCAGATGGTCAGGATTTCCTGGCACGTGGGTTCGAATCCCACCCTCTCCGCCAAAGATATAGCAATCAATGCCCACCGTCAACAAATAAACCCGCACAAACACTTAATCTAGCAACGCATCTAGTCATTCATTGGCAACCTTGGTAAAACCGGGTAACATTTCAAAAAACGGGTAGAAAACCGGATATATTTTTTACCCATTTCATTTCTACCCGGTTTTACCAATGAAACTAACTGATTCAGCCATTCGAGCTGCAAA
>NZ_QRCA01000043.1:0-14832 GCF_009833115.1 Nitrosomonas sp. GH22 | reverse complement strand
ATTGACCGGACATCAAAGTTCGTTTTTGTTCAACTCCAGAACAAAGCCAACCGCAACACGGCAACCGCCTTCTTGAAGGCCGTGATCGAGACTGTTCCCTACAAGATCCATACAATCCTGACTGATAACGGTATCCAGTTTACGTTCCCGGCGCGTTATCGGAATGGGCCAACGGCTCAGTATGTAACGCATATGTTCGATAGGTGTTGTCAGATCAACGGCATCGAGCACCGTCTCACCAAACCCAACCATCCCTGGACCAATGGTCAGGTTGAACGCATGAATCGAACCATCAAGGATGCGACTGTAAAACGGTATTATTACGACTCACACGATCAGTTGAAGGCCCATCTCCATCGCTTTGTGATGGCTTATAACTTCGCCAAAAGACTAAAAGCTCTCAAAGGCCTAACACCCTATGAATACATCTGCAAAATCTGGAAAAATGAGCCAGATCGTTTTATCTTTGACCCATTCCAGCACACCGTGGGACTAAACAGCTAGCGCCGGCATAGTCGTGTTGTAGCGTAGACTGGCCGGATCATCAATCCAGCGTTTCAGGTATTCTGGTTTGAAGTATTCGGTTACGCTGACCGGGTAATTTAATTCAGGCGCTTTTCCCCCGCCTTGTCCGTTGATGGTATGGCACGCCATGCAATATTTGCGGAAATGCAGAAAACCACGTTTGACTTCGGCAGAAACACGCGCTGGCGGAAACATCCCCGGGAAACGGGTGGCAAAAGAAGCGAGCTCAATGCCAATGATCTGATACGGCATATCGGCAGCGCCTTCCTCAAGCAGGATAGGGAATTTCAGGTTATCCCATACCAGATAAACCGGCCCCAGTTCCACCACTTCATGATTTTGCAGCGTGTTACCCAGTATAAAAGGGGAACCATCTGCGCTGGCAACTGCAAGATAGGCGTCATAAGTGAGAAACTTCGCAACCGGAATACTGGGCTGATAGCCATCTTTGCAGCTAAAGACAATCTCGTCTGCAGCTCTCCAGGCTTGTCCAAAAATCTGATCCAAAACGGGCCGCACAGGATAAGCCTTATATTGACGGTCCCTATGCTCGTGCACTTCAAAAACATTCAATATTGTCCGCCTGGTAAAGGTATCGAGCTCCTCTGGTTTTAGCGATTGGACGATGTTATCCTGATTTTTAAATTTGATGAGGGTATCCATTGCATCAGCTTGTGCATGCGCCGGATGGATAAGGCCGATCATCAAACACACACTCAGTATCAAGCATCTGCAATAGAGCATAATGCGAATATGTTGATTGCAATACCGATTAAGAAAATGTTTGGGATCTTGTTCCATTTATTCAACCAGAAATCCGTTTGTCTGCCGGGTCCACAATTGGGTGTAGGCGCCATTGGCAGCCAGCAGTTCGGCATGGCTGCCGTCTTCAATAATACGCCCGTGGCGGAACACCAGAATGCGATCCAGGTGTGCAATGGTGGAAAGGCGGTGCGCAACCACGATAACAGTCTTGTTTTGCATCAGTGTAGCCAGGCTGTTCTGGATGGCTTGTTCGGTCACCGAATCCAGGCTGGAAGTGGCCTCATCCATGATCAGAATCGGCGCATTTTTTACGATCACCCGGGCGATGGAGATACGCTGCCGCTGGCCACCAGAGAGCTTTACACCACGCTCGCCCACCAGTGATTCATACTGGCTGGGCATGCGCTCGATAAATTCATGCGCATCCGCGCCACGTGCCGCCAGTTCAATCTCTTCCTGATTGGCATCAGGACGGCCATAGCGGATGTTTTCCAACAGTGTGCGGTGAAACAGCCCCGGATCTTGCGGAATCAAGCTGATTTGTGCATGCAGAGATTGCTGGGTAATGTTCCGGATATCCTGGCCATCAATCAGAATACTGCCTTGTTGGGGATCATACAGCCGCAAAATCAGATTCAGCAAGGTAGATTTACCAGAACCAGAATATCCTACCAGCCCAACACGCTGCCCGCCTTCAATCCGCAGATTGAGATTTTCAAATACCGGGCTGCCAGGAACATAGCTGAAGGTAACATCACGCAATTCAATACAACCCTGGGTAACTTGCAGCGGTTTTGCTCCAAGGGGATCAGTGATCTCGTGTTCACGCACGATGGTGTACACCCCATTGGTGATATTACCGATGTATTCAAACAGATCAATGAAACGACGGCTGATATTGCGCACTTCATTGATGATCAGCAATGAAAGGCTGATGCTCATCACAAAATCAGCGACCGATATCTGATTCCGCTGCCATAGCCATAGCGCAAACAGCAATGTTCCCACTTTGAGGATTAGTGCTAGCGAATATTGAAACCAGAGGATTCTCTCGTTGGACCAGAGCCAGCGTCGCGCCGCAGTAATTTCATTATTCAGAAAATTTTTTAGGTAATCGCGCTCAAAGCCCAGCATGGCAAACAGCCGCACACTGGCAAGATTGGTAACAGCATCTACCACTTTGCCAATTGTAATACTGCGTGCCTCGGCCGATTTATGCGCCAATGGCCGGCAACGTCGTGCCAGCTGATAAGAAATACTCAGAAAGAGTAATGCCCATACTAGCGTAAACAAGGCCAGCGGAATGCTGGCATACCACAGCAGAGCGACTGATACCGTCAGTGTGACGACAATCGGCAGAAAATCAAATACCAGCGTCCACAATGTCATGTTAACGCTGGTGGAAGTTTCTGAAATACGGCTGGCCAGCGCACCGGCAAAATTGTTGCTGAGAAAACGATGCGAATGATGTTGCAGGTATGCATACAGCTCGCTGGTTACCTGTGCGCGCAAACGCGGGGCAACAACAATCCGGCAAGAGGCGCTGGCACGACTGAACAGCACTTCGCTCAGGTTAAGCATGATATAGAGCCCGAGTGGAAAGGCAACGGCAGCAAAGATCTGTTCCCGCACATTGATCGCATCCGTTACCCCGCCGACAATCTGGCCGATGGCATACGGTGTCAAAATACCGCTGGCCGAAGAACCGATTTCCAACAGCACAACCAGCGCACACCAGCCGGAGTAATGCCTGAAAAAATGCAGCAGAAAAGGAATCGGTTCGCCCGGCAACGCTGGGGCGTGCGGGGAAGAGTGGGTTTCATTCATCAGAAACAACAGGAAAAGAGTATTTGGGCCTCATGGTAATAAGGATATGAGGCTTGTACAACTGACAAAGCAAGATGGCGATGTACAGATGCAGTGATCAAACCAACTGACACGTTAGGGTCAGTGTGTGGAAGATAAAAACCGGAGCCCGGACGAGCGATAAGTTTGCCCGGGTTTATTTACATCAACCGACTAGGTATATCTCAAAACGGGATATCGTCTTCCATATCGTCAAAACCTGTGCTGCTACCTGTAGTGCCAGTTTTAGCAGGTGTGTTACTTGAATATTCGTTACCTTGGTCGGCTGGTGGATCATAGTTACCACCGCTGCCACCACCTGAGCGGCCGCCAAGCATTTGCATACGGTCGGCAACGATTTCGGTGGTATAGCGTTCCACGTTGGATTTATCAGTCCATTTGCGCGTTTGTAAGCGACCTTCGATATAAATCTGTGAGCCTTTTTTCAGATATTCTCCAGTAATCTCAGCCAGCTTGCCAAACATAACGATCCGGTGCCATTCGGTGCGCTCCTGTTTCTCGCCCCCCTTGTCTTTCCAGGTATCGGTAGTGGCAATATTCAGATTTGCCATGGCATCGCCGCTGGGCATGTAACGGATTTCCGGATCGCGGCCAAGATTGCCAATCAACATAACTTTATTTAGTGAAGCCATTTATCTATTTCCTTCCAATAACTGAACCACTTTTTCTTCATCAAAACCCTTGAGATCAACCTTCAGGTAAGCCACCTGTTCATTGGCCAGTACAAGCGCCTCATACACTCCCGGCAGGGCTGCCAATTCGCGTGATAAGTCATTGGCCTGTTCGGAATTCATTTCTCCGACCTGATACATTTTGGAACGGACAGCTGCCGGTGCCTGCATGGTGGTGGCCAGTATCAACCAAATAATCAACAACCCGCTGCACATGATCGCCATGGCGTAAAAGCCAAAATGCTGGAACAAGTAACCGCCCAAACTGGAGCCAACAAACGCACCTAGAAACTGGGTACTGCTGTAAACGCCAATGGCGGTTCCCTTAGCGCCAACTGGTGCAATTTTCGAAATCAGTGAAGGCAGACTGGCTTCCAGGAGATTGAATGCGGTGAAAAAGACCAGTAATGCGAAAACCAATCCCCAAAAAGAAGTATTGAAGATCGCCAGTAACACCTGTGCCAGTAACAATAACGCCACAGCAGCAATGAAAATCGGTTTCATCCGGGCTTTTTTCTCGGCATAAATAATGGCAGGCACCATCAATATCACCGCGCCTACCATGACGGGCAAATAAACTTGCCAGTGGTGGGCAGCGGCCATGCCGGTTTCCCGCAGGGATACTGGTACCACCAGCCAGAGTGCCATCAGGACCGCATGCAGGGCAAAAATCCCATAGTTCAATCGCAGCAGTTGCGGATCACGTAACACGTTACCAAAGCGGCTGGTAGTAACCTCGGTATCGGAATGAAAGCGGCTGATCGCTGGGTCAGGTACTACCTTATACATGACCAGCATCGCCAGTATAGCCAGACAGCCGGTAAGGGCGAAAATGCCCGGGACACCGACCCATTGATTCAGGATAGGCGCAGATATCAGTGACAGTGCGAATACTGCGCCGATGCTGACTCCAATCATTGCCATCGCCTTGGTGCGATGTTCTTCCCGTGTCAAATCAGCTGCCAGCGCCATGACTGCGGCTGAAATAGCACCGGCACCCTGGATGACGCGCCCGAAAATAACCCAGTAAATATCGGTTGCTGATGCTGCGACAAAACTGCCCACGGCAAACAGGATCAGGCCGAGATACACCACCGGCTTGCGCCCGATGCGATCAGACAGCCAGCCGAATGGAATCTGCAGAATCGCCTGCGTCAATCCGTAAGCACCCAGCGCGATACCGATCAGCGTGTAACTGTCTCCTCCTGGCAGATCTTTGGCGAAGAAAGTAAAAACCGGAAGAATAATAAACAGGCCGAACATGCGAAGTGCATAGACGCCTGCCAGGCTGATGGATGCGCGCAGCTCCACCCGGGACATTTTTTCAGGAAGTTTGGTTGCTGTTCTGGATGCAGATGTTGCGGACATGAAGCGTAATTGTGAATTGTGATAAAAGCGGGAAGTTGGGTATATTATCAGGTTGACTCTTTCTTAGGTAGCCGATGGAATTCATCAGGATCCGTGGTGCACGGACACATAATCTTAAAAACGTAGACCTTGATCTGCCGCGCAACCGGCTGATTGTGATCACAGGGCTATCCGGCTCCGGCAAATCTTCGCTGGCTTTCGATACGCTGTATGCGGAAGGCCAGCGGCGTTATGTTGAATCACTTTCTGCGTATGCACGGCAGTTTTTGCAATTGATGGAAAAACCGGATGTCGATCTGATCGAAGGGTTATCACCCGCCATTTCCATCGAGCAAAAAGCCACTTCGCACAACCCGCGCTCCACCGTGGGGACAGTCACCGAAATACATGATTATCTGCGCTTGCTGTTCGCCCGGACGGGGGAGCCGCATTGCCCAGAGCATGGCATTGCGCTGGCGGCACAAAGTGTTTCGCAAATGGTTGATCAGGTACTGGCATTACCGGCAGATACCCGGTTGATGATTCTTTCACCAGTAATAACCGGGCGCAAGGGCGAGCAGCTGGAATTGTTTGATCAGCTGCGTTCGCAAGGGTTTGTGCGCGTCCGGCTGGATGGGGAAGTGCATGATATCGACGCCCTGCCGAAGTTGCAGAAAAATAGGAAGCATACGATCGAAGTGGTGATAGATCGTCTCAAGATTTCACTGGAGATCAAACAGCGCCTAGCAGAATCTTTTGAAATGGCCTTGCACTATGCTGAGGGCAAGGCAATAGCGGTAGAAATGGATACCGGTAAGGAATACCTATTCTCTGCCAGATTCAGTTGTCCGGTATGTAGCTATGCCTTATCCGAGCTTGAACCGCGTCTATTTTCCTTCAATAATCCTGCTGGTGCGTGTCATCGCTGTGACGGATTGGGGCAGATCACTTTTTTCGATCCGGCGCGGGTGGTGGCTTTTCCGTATTTATCACTGGCCACAGGCGCTATCAAAAGCTGGGATCGGCGTAATCAGTTCTATTTCCAGATGTTGCAGGCAGTGGCAACGCATTACCACTTCAATCTTGAAGTTCCATTCGAGCAATTGAGTGAGGCTGCACAACAGGTTGTGTTGTATGGTTCCGGCAAGGAAAAAGTCACCTTTACTTACTTCAATGAGCAAGGCAAAGCCAATCAGCAAACGCATGTGTTCGAGGGCATTATCCCCAGCCTGGAGCGCCGTTATCGGGAAACTGAATCACAAACTGTACGCGAAGAGCTGGCCAAATTTATCAATGCGCGCGTCTGCCCGGAATGTGAAGGTACACGCCTGCGCCGTGAGGCCCGCCACGTTACAGTGAATGGTGAGACAATTTTTGCAATCAGTGCCTGGCCGTTGCGGCAGGCCAAACAGTTTTTTGATGAAATGAAGCTGGAAGGCCATAAGCAGGCCATCGCAGAGCGTATTGTCAAGGAAATATCCAGCCGTCTGCAGTTTCTCAACAATGTCGGGCTGGACTATCTTTCACTTAATCGATCCGCCGATACGCTTTCCGGCGGAGAGGCGCAGCGTATTCGCCTTGCCAGCCAGATCGGCTCTGGCTTGACCGGTGTCATGTATGTGCTGGATGAACCTTCGATTGGTCTGCATCAGCGTGATAATGAACGTTTACTGGAAACCCTCAAACATCTACGCGATCTCGGCAATAGCGTTATCGTGGTGGAGCATGATCAGGACGCCATCCTGCTGGCAGATCATGTCGTCGATATGGGCCCCGGCGCCGGTGAACATGGTGGACGTGTGGTTGCGGAGGGCACGCCCGCAGCTATTCAGGAAAATCCTGCCTCATTGACCGGGCAGTATCTTTCCGGAAAGTTAGCCATTGCTATCCCAGCTGCGCGTACACCTCCTGATCCGGAAAGAATACTGATCATACGCGGAGCAAGTGGTAACAATCTCAAACAGGTTGCGCTTGATTTGCCGGTCGGACTGCTGGTGTGTGTGACGGGTGTTTCAGGCTCGGGAAAATCCACTTTGATTAACGATACGCTGTATCGCGCTGTGGCGCGGCATTTGTACGGCAGCTTGACTGACCCGGCGGCTTACCGGGAAATTGATGGGCTGGGCTTTTTCGATAAGGTGATTGATATCAACCAAAACCCGATCGGACGTACCCCCCGTTCCAATCCCGCCACCTACACCGGCCTGTTCACCCCAGTGCGTGAATTATTCGCCGGTGTGCCGCAAGCCAGAGAACGCGGTTATCTGCCAGGCCGATTTTCGTTTAATGTCAAAGGCGGACGCTGTGAAGCCTGCCAGGGGGATGGTGTCATTAAGGTGGAAATGCATTTTTTACCGGATATTTATGTTGCCTGCGATGTGTGTCATGGACAGCGTTACAACCGGGAAACATTGGAGATTCAATACAAGGGTAAAAATATCCACGAAATTCTGCAAATGACCGTTGAAAACGCACATATATTTTTTGAAGCAGTGCCGGTGATTGCCCGCAAGCTGCAAACCTTGCTGGATGTGGGACTGGGATATATCACGCTGGGACAATCTGCCACCACGCTATCTGGTGGTGAGGCGCAGCGCGTTAAACTTTCTCTGGAATTATCCAAACGTGATACTGGCCGCACACTCTATATTCTGGATGAGCCAACGACTGGTCTGCATTTTCAGGATATCGATCTGTTGCTCAAAGTGCTACACCGCCTGCGTGATAACGGGAATACTGTGGTTATTATCGAACATAATCTGGACGTTATTAAAACGGCTGACTGGATTATTGATCTTGGTCCGGAAGGTGGTGCCGGAGGCGGTAGAATCATCGCCGAGGGCACACCGGAAGCCGTGGCAGCGATGCCTGGCAGTTTTACCGGACAGTTTCTCCAGCCATTGCTTTCCAGTACTACCCAAACCTCTTCATGAATCCGCGCGAACTTCTGCTTGATAGTTTTCATGCTGCTGTTAATGCAGCTGATCCGCTGAAAATTGTGCCTTGTCATCTGCCTGAACCGCCACGCGGGAACACGCTGGTGGTTGGTGCTGGCAAAGCGGCTGCCGCCATGGCGCGCGCAGTGGAAGAGAACTGGCCAGCAGATCATCCCCTGGAAGGGATTGTGGTGACGCCTTATGGTCATGGTCTGGCGACGAACAACATCATGGTGATTGAGGCCAGTCATCCGGTACCGGATACACAAGGTGAAATGGCAGCGCGCGCCATGCTGGAATCGGCACGCATACTCACGCCAAATGATCTGCTGCTGGGACTGTTCAGTGGCGGGGGGTCCAGTCTGCTGTCTGCGCCCATTCCCGGAGTAACGCTGGATGAACTGAAATCAATTACCCGCCAGTTATTGCGTTGTGGCGCGGCAATCCAGGAAATCAATATCGTGCGCAAGCATTTATCTGTCGTACTGGGTGGCAGATTGGCAGCCGCCAGCCGGGCACCGGTACACAGTCTGATCATCTCGGATGTCACCAATAACGATCCTTCCTCCATCGCATCCGGACCCTGTGCGCCAGATCCCTCCACCTGGCAGGATGTACTGGCACTGATAGAGCGTTATGCAATTAACATTGCTCCGCAAACCATGGGAATCCTGCAGAAAAATGTCAATACAGGCAGTAACGAAACCCCCAAACTAGGCGATCCGGTTTTCAGGAACGTGAAAAACCGGATAATCGCTACGGCGCGGCAATCACTCGCGGCGGCTGCACAGTTTTTTCGTGCACAAGGCATTACACCGCTGATTCTCGGTGACACCGTAACTGGGGAGGCAAAGGAAATCGCCAAAATGCATGCAGCCATTGCGCGGGAAATACGCCATTACAGCAACCCGTTTAAACCGCCTGTAGCCTTGATTTCCGGTGGAGAAACCACGGTAACGGTAACAGGTTCTGGCAGGGGCGGGCGCAATGCCGAGTTTCTGCTCTCGCTCGCCATCGCACTCAATGGACTGGAAGAAGTTTACGCATTGGCTTGCGATACTGACGGAATCGACGGCAACGGAACCAACGCCGGTGCAGTAATCACACCAGATACCCTCAATCGAGTAGAGCAGGCCGACGTTAATCCAGTAAGATTGCTTGATGACAATGATGCCTGGACTTTCTTTGACCAACTGGATGATCTGATTGTCACCGGCCCAACCCGCACCAATGTTAATGACTACCGGGTTGTTCTGGTTTTGTAGCCCTAAATATTGGATAGGTTTATGTCTTGGTACATGAATCAAGTATCCGGCCCACTGGAAAAAGGGCTGGATACCCAGGATATCAAATCCTGTAGAGATACCTACTGGTTTTAAAGCAATTTACGCGTAAGTTTTTCTTAACACATACTGCAAAATGCCGCCGTGACGATAATAATCCACTTCAATCGCGGTATCGATACGGCTGCGTAATCTGACTTCCCGGCGCGAACCATCCTGGCTGTGAATGACCAGTGTAATTTCTTGTTGCGGTTGAAGATCACCCAGCTCCAGAATATCAAATCGTTCATCGCCCTGAATACCCAGAGAAGCCATGCTATCCCCTTCTTTGAATTGCAGCGGGAGCACGCCCATGCCAATCAGGTTGCTGCGGTGGATACGTTCGTAACTCTCCGCGATTACTGCTTTGACGCCCAACAATTGTGGGCCTTTAGCTGCCCAATCACGGCTTGAACCAGCGCCATATTCTTTACCGGCAAATACTATGGTTGGTATGCCATCCTGAATATACTGCATGGCTGCATCAAAGATACTCATTTCCTTCCCGTCACGATCACCATCGTTATAGTACAACGTAACGCTGCCTTCACTGCCAGGCACCATCAGATTTCTGATACGCACATTAGCAAATGTGCCGCGCATCATGACGCGATGATCCCCTCGACGCGAGCCATAACTATTGAAATCTGCCCGGGCAACGCCATGTGCCAGTAAATATTGCCCTGCAGGCGAAGATTCCATGATGGCGCCGGCAGGGCTGATATGGTCGGTTGTAACTGAATTACCGAGAATTGCCAGCGTACGTGCGCCATGAATGGCATCTGGTGCTTTGGTTTGATCTATTTCCAGGGAAAAATCTTCAAAAAAGGGTGGTTCGGCGATGTAAGTGGAATCCGGCCAGTCATACAACTTACCGGTAGCCGAGGTGATATCGTTCCAAAGTGTATGATCCCGAGTGAAATCGCTGTATAAGCGACGGAAAGTTTCCGCCTGGGTCGCAAATTTCATCATGGATTCGATTTCTACGTTAGTTGGCCAGATATCGCGCAACCAAACAGGTTTGCCATCTTTATCCTCTCCCAGTGGTTCGCTTGTCGGATCCCTCAGTACCGTTCCAGCAATAGCATAGGCCACCACCAGTGGAGGAGATGCAAGAAAGTTGGCGCGAATATTGGAGTGAATCCTCGCCTCGAAATTGCGGTTACCGGATAATACCGCTGCGCATACCAGATCATCCTTGACAACGGTTTCTTCGATCACTTTTCGCAGTGGTCCTGAGTTTCCGATACAGGTTGTGCAACCATAACCGGCCACGTTAAAACCGAGCTGTTCAAGATAAGGTAACAAACCGGCAGTACGAAGATACTCTGTAACGACACGTGATCCAGGTGCAAGTGAAGTCTTGATATGTTTTTTGACTGCCAGGCCTTTTTCCACTGCCTTTTTTGCCAGTAAACCGGCAGCAATTAGCACACTTGGATTGGAAGTATTGGTGCAGGAAGTAATGGCAGCAATCAGTATGTCACCGTGGCGCAACTCGATTGGTTGGATCGGTGTGCCGTTGGTGGCAGTTTGAGGGGTAGGGCGGTTATTGGCCATCTCGACCACATTGCGCGCACTTCCAGGTAGTAATGCAGATTCACTTTGACTGCTGTCGGGTGCAACGCAAAGGTTGGATTGTGCATGCTTGTCGCGGGTGGTATAAGTATTTCCCAATACTTCTGCCGCTTTGCCGTAGCCATTTTCCTTGATAGGTTTGCTGAATAATTCAGTGAAAGTAGATTTTAGATCTTTGAGTGCAATGCGATCCTGCGGGCGCTTCGGCCCAGCCAATGAAGGTGTGATAGTACTTAGATCCAAGGCGAGCTCCTGGCTGTAATCGATATCCCCATGACGTGGCATGCCGAACAGCCCTTGCGCCTTGAAATAGCGTTCGAAAGCATCGATTTCTTCTTCTGTACGACCGGTATATCGGAAATAGGCAAGTGTTGCATCATCTACTGGAAAAAAGCCCATGGTTGCACCGTATTCAGGAGCCATGTTGGCAATCGTGGCGCGATCCGGCAAACTCAGCAAAGTAACACCTTCACCAAAAAATTCAACAAACTTGCCCACTACATTGGCTCTCCGTAGCATTTCTGTGACTGTCAGCACTAGATCAGTCGCGGTAACTCCCTCCTGCAGATGCCCTGTTAGATTGACGCCGACTACATCTGGCGTCAGGAAATAGATCGGTTGCCCAAGCATACCCGCTTCGGCTTCGATTCCTCCCACCCCCCATCCCACCACGCCAATACCGTTGATCATTGTGGTGTGTGAATCAGTTCCAACCAGTGTATCCGGATAAATAAATCCATCCTTTTGATGTACGCCACGCGCAAGATATTCCAGATTGACCTGATGTACGATACCAATTCCGGGAGGAACCACGCCGAATGTATCGAATGCTTGCATACCCCATTTAATGAACTGGTAGCGTTCCCGATTGCGCTGGAATTCGATTTCCATGTTCCGTGCGAGTGCTTGGCTATCACCGTAATAATCTATCTGAATTGAATGATCCACCACCAGATCTACCGGTACTAGCGGTTCGATCAACTCCGGATTTTTTCCCAATCTCTTGGCTACACTGCGCATTGCGGCCAGATCAACCAACAACGGTATCCCGGTGAAATCTTGTAATACGATACGCGCCACGACAAACGGTATTTCCTGAGTGCGTTCTGCTCTTGGCTGCCAACTAGCAAGTTGTTTGACATGAGCCTCAGTGATTTTCTTGTCATCGTAATTACGCAGAATAGATTCCAGTATGATCCGGATGGAAACTGGCAAACGCGAGATGGTTCCCAACCCGGCTGCCTCAAGCGCAGGAAGCGAATAAAACTGGATTGTTTCACCGTTAGATAGAGGTAACGTACTTAAGCTATTGAATAAATTGTGGGCCATGATGATTCCTTGAGTAAGAGACGACGGGCATTTTGTATTTATGCAGTAACCGTTTAAGTTTATCATTCGCCACTGGCTGCGACCAAATACTTGACCTGACACCGATGGTTACAGCTTTTTTGTATTTTTAAACGGGAGAATAATGAATATCGAACAACTAAATCAAAAATACGGAATTGGGGAGCAGGTAGTTTTTAAAGAGGGGGAAGGGGGTTTACCCTTTATTCATATCAAGAATGAAAAGGCCAATGCACTGATCTCGATTTACGGCGGACAGGTGCTTGCATTCCGGCCGATACATGCGCAAGATGATCTTCTGTTTTTAAGCAAGCGCGCCTATTATCAACAGGGCAAGGCAATCAAAGGCGGTGTGCCGATTTGCTGGCCATGGTTTGGCCCGGATCCGGAAGGTAAAGGGCGATCAGCACATGGTTTTATGCGCAATCGCATGTGGGATATCATCGAAACATCCACAACCCCGGAAAACGGCACTCGAATCGTACTGGGATCAACCGATACCGAAGAAACACGATCCATCTGGCCACGCGCATTCATTTTGAGACTGGAAATTACCATTAGCGATACGCTCAATCTAGAGCTGATCACTCGCAATCCGGGCTCACAAGTATGTACGATCACACAGGCTTTTCATACCTACTTCAACGTAGGGGATATTCGGCAGACACATGTATCCAGCCTGGAAAACACTCGCTATATTGATAAAGTGCACGATAACCTGGAAAAAAACCAGATCGGTGCTGTCACCATTGAGGCGGAAGTGGACCGAATTTACCAGTCAGTCGATAGCAATCTCATCATTCACGATACAGCTCGAAAACGCCGTATCCGCATCACTTCTAAAGGGAACAGAACCGCCGTTGTGTGGAATCCCTGGGCAAAGATCTCGACAGAAATGGCAGATCTGGAAGATGATGATTACCTGCGTTTTATTTGTGTGGAAACCACCAATGCCGCGACAGACCGGGTTCATATCCAGCCCGGCAGTGAGTTCCGGTTGGTTGCCAATTACCGGATTGAGCAGGACTGACAGAAAATCTCCAGAATTTTCTGTTTGAAAACAAGGAAAAACAATGGCTTTAAAACTTCACATTATCACCTGTAGTACTCGCCCCGGGCGCATCGGGCCTCATGTCGCACAATGGTTCTGCGAAGCCGCTGTCCAGCATGGCAAATTTGACGTGGTACCGGTAGACCTGGCGGAATTTAATCTGCCGGTGTACAACGAGCCGGAACACCCAGTACGCCAGCAATATCAGCACGCGCATACCAAAGACTGGGCAGTCAGTGTCCACGCAGCTGATGCCTATGTATTTGTGACTCCGGAATACAATTTCGGCCCACCGCCCTCACTGCTCAACGCGCTCAACTACGTTTACAAGGAATGGAATTACAAACCTGCCGGGATTGTGAGTTATGGCGGTGTATCAGGCGGATTGCGTGCGGCCCAGATTCTGAAACAAACGCTGACTACCCTGAAAATCATGCCAATAGTGGAAGCCGTCACCATCCAGAATGTTTCCACACACATTGATGAAAGCAAACACTTCATCCCAATTGATTCTCATCTCCGTGCTGCGACAACCTTGCTGGATGAACTGTACAAATGGGCGCAGGCGCTTAAAACACTGCGGTAATACTGCTGTTGCCAGCAGCTTCTGTTCGGGGTGGATACCTAATCTGCCCTGAATAACTGGCTGGATGCATGATGAATCTCCCTCGTCGTCGATTATCTGGAATAGGCTTTCAATCCTTCTCCTCATGGACATCCCAGTCCATTGGGCGCGCCTCGCCAGTCTGGTAGAACTGCTTCACCAGCTTCACGTAATCCAGAAAGTCCCGGTTCTCGGTTGCCAGCCGGTTGGCCATATCCCAGTCGATCTCGTCGCGCTCGCGAGCCGGAATCAAGACCTGACTTTCTGTCGGGTTCTCGGCATCCAGTTTGATCAAGCCGATGCCGTGCGCGGCGAACAGCATCCGCAATTGAACCGCCCCGGGTTTTGAGGAGGCTCCACTATCTGAGAAGATGGAGCCATGAACAAATCAAATAAATATTCCCCCGAAGTAAGAGCGCGCGCAGTCCGTCTGGTGCAGGAACACCGCAGTGAGTATCCCTCGCTGTGGTCGACGATTGAATCCATTGCGCCGAAGATCGGCTGTTCAGCCCACACATTGCTTGAATGGGTGCGCAAACACGAGACTGATACCGGCTTGCGAGACGGTGTGACCAGCGAAGAGCGCGACCGCATCAAAGCCCTGGAACGCGAAGTAAAGGAATTGCGCAAGGCGAATGAGATTCTGAAGCTGGCCAGTGCTTTTTTCGCTCAGGCGGAGCTCGACCGCAAACTCAAATCCTGAGATCGTTCATCGACCAGTACCGCGACGCCCATGGGGTCGAGCCGATCTGCAAGGTTTTGCAGGTCGCCCCATCAGGGTATCGGCGATATTCCGCGCAACAGCGTAATCCGGCTTTGC
>NZ_QRCA01000042.1:0-8388 GCF_009833115.1 Nitrosomonas sp. GH22 | reverse complement strand
TTAAACTCTAACTTTTTGTAGCCATTGACCGGACATCAAAGTTCGGTTTTGTTCAACTCCAGAACAAAGCCAACCGCAACACGGCAACCGCCTTCTTGAAGGCCGTGATCGAGACTGTTCCCTACAAGATCCATACAATCCTGACTGATAACGGTATCCAGTTTACGTTCCCGGCGCGTTATCGGAATGGGCCAACGGCTCAGTATGTAACGCATATGTTCGATAGGTGTTGTCAGATCAACGGCATCGAGCACCGTCTCACCAAACCCAACCATCCCTGGACCAATGGTCAGGTTGAACGCATGAATCGAACCATCAAGGATGCGACTGTAAAACGGTATTATTACGACTCACACGATCAGTTGAAGGCCCATCTCCATCGCTTTGTGATGGCTTATAACTTCGCCAAAAGACTAAAAGCTCTCAAAGGCCTAACACCCTATGAATACATCTGCAAAATCTGGAAAAATGAGCCAGATCGTTTTATCTTTGACCCATTCCAGCACACCGTGGGACTAAACAACTACTCCCTACTTCGGCTTGGCACTGGCTGACTATCTGAGGCCCAAGCGTCTCATTCTTGTCGGTACAGCAGGCAGCATGTGGGATGTGTTCTTCGAACAACAAGATGCTTCTGATGACGACATGCTGGATCTGCTGATTGAAGCAGTGCATGAGTCTCGTGTCGATGCTGCAATGCTTTCCATTCAAGAGGAAAGGTTGACGAAAAATCTAGGTTTGCCGGTCATTTGTCGATTGATTTCCTATGCCCGAGATGCTGCAGAACAGACAAAAGTCTTGCTAACTCTGGCTGAACTGGTGCATCGCGGTGAAAAGGTTTTCCTTGATGTTACCCATGGTTTTCGCCATCTGCCTATGCTAGCGCTGGTCGCCGCACGTTATCTTGCTCATGTTAAAGACGTGAAGGTTGGGGGGCTTTATTACGGCGCACTAGAAATGACTCCGACAAATGGTGAAACACCCGTGTTGCAACTGGATGGTATGTTGCAGATGCTTGATTGGGTTGAATCTCTGGCCACCTACAACAAGGACGGTGACTATGGCGTTTTTGCACCTCTTTTACAACAGGATGGACTACCTGAAGACAAAGCCAAACAGCTTACCCGCGCTGCTTATTTCGAACGTAGCAGTAACCCGGTCAAAGCACGTGAAACTCTGGGCAGTGTCTTTTCTGCCATCAAAACGCATAACGGGCCGATGGGTGCACTGTTCCGCGATGCGCTGACAGAACGTATCAACTGGTTTAGTGGCTTGGATCGTGCTGCTTGGGAATTGGCACTTGCTGATGCCTACCTTGAACGCCGTGATTATGTGCGTGCTGTGATTTATCTCTATGAATCTCTTGTTACACGTGCCGTGCTAGAGCGCAAATTCAATCCAAACGATTTTTCCCAGCGTAATGAAGCTTGGAAAGATGCCAAGCAAGGTAACAATCAGGTCAAAAATCTCGAGTACCTGCGCAACTCTTTGGCGCATGGCATTAAATCTGATAATGCCAAGATTAAAAATCTTGTCATTGATGAAAACCGTCTCGCCGCTGAGCTCAAAAAATTTCGTCATGACCTGTTCGATTGATAACGGCAAGCTTGTCATGCGCCATCATGGCAATGCAAAACGATAAACTTTGCATCTGTCAGATTTTCTCGTGTTGTGTCATGAATCCATGCAAGGTATGACCGAGTTATCTGCCTACATTGGAAATGATTTACTTTTTCAAATCAAGGAGAACAAAATGTTAGACTCGATTATTGATGTTCTGGGAGATGTGTTGGAAAAAGCCAAGGATATTCCGCCAGAGAACCTCGCCATCATCGGAGTGACCTTTATGGGCATCATTGCAATCCTCAAAAGTTCCGATTCAGAGAGAAATTCCCTCTGATTGGTGATTCTCCAATCACCCATTTTGGCTGTCATCGCGAAGCCACAAGCCGTGGCAATCCAGTATCTTTGTATTACCAGCTTGGGTTGCTTCGGTGTATCCACCTCTCAACCATTGTTCAAACATAGGAAGACAGTGTCTTTACTGCTATAGATTTGCTTGCTGAATATCTGCTAGGGAAATTGTTCCACTATGTCAAAACTACTGCAACCCCATGAATATCCGCGTCGCATCCTGCTATGTGTTACAGGACTGTCACCGCAGATTGTTACTGAAACGCTGTATGCCCTGGCTGTGGCACGGACCCCACCCTTCATTCCGACAGAGGTACATTTACTGACCACCACTGATGGAGCGCGATTGGCGCGGGCAGCATTGCTGCATCCCGATGGTGGCCATTTCCATGCGCTGCTGAATGATCAACCGCAGATCGGCCATCCTCGTTTTGATGAAGACTGCATCCACATCATCAGCCATCATCAGAAAAAGCTCGCCGATATTCGCACACCAGCCGAAAATGCCGCCGCAGCTGACACAATCACGGCGCTTGTCGCTCAACTGACCGGCAACGCAGATGCGGCGCTGCATGTTTCGATTGCCGGCGGGCGCAAGACCATGGGCTTTTATCTCGGTTATGCCTTCTCACTGTTTGCCCGGCCGCAGGATACGCTCTCTCATATTCTGGTTTCATCCCCCTTTGAAGGGCATCCGGATTTTTTCTATCCGCCTCGTCAGCCCCGTCGACTGGTAACACGGGATGGGCATCATATTGATACCGCTGAGGCCGTTGTCACCCTGGCTGAAATTCCTGTGGTACGGTTGCGACACGGCCTTCCTGTTGCGTTAATCACCGGTCGTGCAGGATTCAGTGAAACTGTCGCCACCTTGCAGCAAAGTTTTGCACCACCACGCCTGCTGATCGATCTGGAGCAAAGATACGTTGTCTGTGGCACGACTACAGTTACCATGAAACCGCAATTACTTGCCTGGCTGGCGTGGTGGGCTACGCTTGCCCGACAGGGACAGCCTGAAACAACCTGGCGTGAAGCTGACGCTGGATTATTTCTCGATATTTACCGGGCAGTAGTTGGTATTGATGTCATTGATTACGAGAAAACTGCCGAGCTACTCAATAACGGGATGGAGAAGGAGTTTTTTCAGACCAAAAATGCCAAGGTGGAGCGTATATTAAAAGATGCACTTGGTCCGGCAGCAACTCCCTATCTATTGATGACTGCCGGTAAGCGTCCGCATACCCGGCGCGGCCTGACCTTGCCGCCGGAAAGTATTCAGATCAGCGGCTTTGACAACAAGCAAGATTAACCGGCAAGTTGCTGATTATCCACAAATCAGTACCCATGGAACAAAAAATCCAGCGCTGCTGTGCTGCGGGCTTGCATATCAGCAAACGAGGCCACGGGGGATTTCAAGATACGCCGTGGCACCGCACTCATCTTTGGAGTTTCCAGCAAATAATCTTTACCCTCGATGGCCAGTAGCGGTGTAAGACGTGTTGGCAATCTGACCTCCGGGAAGTTTTTGAGCCACGCAGTGGAATTACCATTCGGCTATCCAGCCCATCAAGCAAATCGCTCTGCACATCCAGTAAATAGAGCGTTGTTGGCATGGCTGCCCGGATTGATATAGACATCGAAGCCCGCCATCAGAAGCTTTTCCACTCATCCAGTGGCAAGCCTTCGGCTTCGATGGTGGCATTGTAGGTAGCGATGAATTCGACGTGATCTTCACGCTATTTTCGCTCCTGCTCATGACGAACGATTTCACGCAGGTGATTATCGTAAATCTGGGAAATGTTGATGTCGAGTTGTCTGGCTGCATCCAGCACATCAACTGCTTAAGCTCAGATTGATTGCTCGCTTGCCGGGCAAGCCGGTGCGAGCGCGCCGCGTATTGTGTATATCTGACATGGCAATCTCCGTGCGCATTTTAATTCGCATTCTTCCCAAAATCCATGGCATCACCGAGATCGCACTGTTCAAAACGCCGAGCCATTTCTCCCAGTTGATGTTTGATCAGGACCACTATTGGTATCTGTCGCATCCCGCATATAGTGCGGCATCATCGCAAATATTACGATCCATCCGGCAAACAATGTACACAGATAGTTACTGATACTGGTCTGTTTGATGCTGCCAGTGGCAAGCTTGCCGGCGTACAGTCTGCGCAAGGTAAACCCTACAATGCTGCACATGAACCGAAGCCTGTATCTCGTCGCTTATGATGTCTGCAATCCACGCAGATTGTATAAAGTTTGCCGCTATCTCAAACGTTATAAGGTGGGTGGCCAGAAATCGGTTTTTGAACTTTGGGTAACATCAGCCGAGCTGCGCACCATTCGCGCTGATCTGGATGAACTAATGGATGCGCAGGAAGATCGCCTGCATATTCTCAGTCTTGATCCACGTATGAAGCCGCGTTGTTACGGCAAAGCCAGCACATTCACGGCACAGTATTTCTGCATCACCTGAAAACAAGGAAAAACGATATGACCAGCCTGTTTGTTGATCGTCGCGGAGTAGTGCTTGAACTTGAATCCGGTGCCATTGTTTTTCGCGAAAATGGCGAACGTATTGGCACGGTGCCCATTGCGCCACTGACGCGCGTTTTTCTGCGTGGTGATGTCAAGTTGCCAGCCGCCCTGTTGGGGAAACTGGGTGAACAGGGGGTGGGTGTTGTCATCCTGAGCGGGCGGATTGGCCGTCCCAGTTTGCTGCTGGCACGCCCACACAACGATGCAGCCCGGCGTGTTGTCCAGATCCGCCTGAGTTTTGACAAACCGTTCTGTTTGCAGATTGCCAAGGCACTCATCGAACGTAAGCTGACACGTCAGATCGAATGGTTTGCCGAGCTACGCGAAAACGATATGCAGGTACGTTACGAACTCAGCCACGCCTTACGCGCACTGGAGGAGCATCGGTCTCGTATCGGCCATGTCAGCAGTGCTGCCAGCTTGCGTGGTGTAGAAGGTTCCGCTGCTGCGCGCTATTTTTCCGGTTTGCAGGCTGTTGTTCCGGATTCACTACATTTTAGTGGCCGCAACCGTCGCCCGCCGCGTGATCCTTTCAATGCCCTGCTTTCGCTCACTTATACCCTGCTGCATAGTGAAATTGCCATTGCGCTGTATGGTACCGGGTTTGATCCTTACGTTGGTTTTTATCATCGTCTGGCCTTTGGTCGGGAATCACTCGCTTCCGATTTGCTGGAGCCTTTGCGCCCGCTGGCGGATCAGTTTGCGCTTGCACTGATACGCAAGAAAGTATTGGAAAAAGATCATTTTTCGACGACAGAAGCAGGTTGCCTGCTTGGCAAGGCTGGCCGTACGCGCTATTACGCTGCCTATGGGGAGCACAGTGAAACCCTGCGCAAAGGCATTAACCAGGAAATTGAGTGGTTAACAGCGCAGGTGAACGAGATTCTGGCCACAGCGGAAGATGATGTGCAACCAGATGATAGTTTTGAAGATTTCGGCTAGAGTAGTTAATGAGTGATTTTATTATCTGTTATGACATTACGCACCCGCGACGGCTGGCGCGCTTGCATCGCTATCTGGTAAAACGTGCCGTACCGTTGCAATATTCTGTATTTTTGTTTAGCGGAGATGATCGCCAGCTTGAACACTGCATGCAGGGGGCGATCGAACTGATTGATGAAAAAGTGGATGATTTGCGTGTTTATCCGTTGCCGAGTCGTGGGCTGAAGGCTCGCATCGGTCAACCCGCCTTGCCAGAAGGCATCCAATGGAGTGGATTGCCCACTGCGTGGTAGCGTACAGCTTTTCTGAAACGATCAATCGTCTGAAAAGAAAGCCAGATCAGTTACAGTTCGCTCTTGTAAACATGGCGGGATCGTTCAAAATATCAGAAAATAAACCAACCTCAGATATTTAAACTTTACCGATTATTGTATTAATGGAACAAATAACCAACTGACAGGAGACATCTTGCAGCTTCTTACCATTTTTCCTCTACACCCTTTTCAATATATTGATTGTAAAGAGAAAAATGACAGCAATCAGAAACACCCATGCCCTGATTTCAAAGGGATTGAGACAAACGAACTTTTCTACACCGTTTATGGTGACTGTGAAACACCCATGCCCTGATTTCAAAGGGATTGAGACAGTTTGAATTGCAAGTTAAGCTCGGAACGTACTGGAAACACCCATGCCCTGATTTCAAAGGGATTGAGACCCCTACTCCATAGTGTACATGGCCGGTGTATCCGGAAACACCCATGCCCTGATTTCAAAGGGATTGAGACGTCAGCGGCTGTGAAGAAATACTCTCCGGCGATATTGAAACACCCATGCCCTGATTTCAAAGGGATTGAGACTTAAAAAATTTGATCATTTTATTTCTCCAATGTATGAAACACCCATGCCCTGATTTCAAAGGGATTGAGACAAAATTATTTTTATCTTTTTTGCGTAATTTGGGAAACACCCATGCCCTGATTTCAAAGGGATTGAGACTCCATCTCCCTTGTCTATTAATGAGGATAGTATAGAAACACCCATGCCCTGATTTCAAAGGGATTGAGACTTATATCTATGGTGATTTCCTCACCTATATCATCGAAACACCCATGCCCTGATTTCAAAGGGATTGAGTCGAGTTGGTATGTAATTTCCCTGCCATCACGAGGGACGCAGTGATGTGGTAATCCAGTGTTGTCGTTACCACTTCGCTGGATTGCTTCACCCCTTGGATGTTCGCAAAGACGGCAAAGTCAGCTCACAAGCAGCGGCTCCTTAATGGCGCACCTTGCTTGTATAGCATGCCTGCACCAGCCTTGTGCGTCCGGCACCCCAGCCACTGATGGCTGCTCCCAGACACAGAGCGGTAAATAACCAGCCGCTGGCGGCATACCCGCCAGTGAGACTGTGCAGCATGCCAATCAGCAAGGGGCCCAGTGCCGCCAGCGTATAACCAACACTCTGCGCCATACTGGATAAGTGTGTTGCGATGTGAGCGTCGGGAGAACGCAGGACGATTATGGTCAGTGCGAGTGCAAACAAGCCACCCTGCCCGATTCCTTGCAAAATGCTGAATTCCCAGACTAATTCAATTGGGCCGAACAACATTCCCAGAAAGCCGATTGCAGCAGTGAGCGCCATTGCTGCATTGATTAGGCTCTGGTTCTTGCAGCGTACTGCCAGAGAGGGCAGGACAAAACAGGCGATCAGTTGCACTACGATAGAAATGGACAGTATCCATCCGGCTTGTACGCCATCTAAACCCCGATCACGCAAAATAGGGACAATCCAGCCGAATATACTGTAACCCAGTGCAGACTGTAATCCCATGAAAAACGTTACCTGCCAGGCGAGTGAGTCTCGCCATAAACTGACTGTCTGAAGTTGTCTGTTTTGTGGAGCCGAATCTGGCACAACAGCATACGGCAACCATAGCAGCATCACTATTCCTGCGGGTAGCGCCCAGAGTGCCAGTCCGGTTGCCCAGGTTGTTTCCAGCGATTGGGTGAGTGGTAAAGTGCCGGCTGCTGCAACGGCAGCACCCGCGCATAGTGCCATGGTATACGATCCGGTCATTAATGCAGGGGATTGCAGAAACTCCTTTTTGACCATGGCAGGCAATAGTACATTGCCGATTGCAATAGCCATGCCTGCCATGGCTGACCCGAGAAACAGGGGCAAGATATTTCCCCATCCACGCATGGCTGTACCTGCAGTCAACAGTACCATGACGACCAAAAGGGTTCGTTTGTTTCCTATTCGTTGCGACAGCCAGGGTGCCAGTGGTGCAAAAATACCGAGACACAACACTGGTAAGGTTGTCAGGTAGCCAGCCTGTGCAGAGGTGAGTACTTGCTGCTGCAACATATCGGGTAGCAGGACAGAAAGACTGGCAAACAGGGGGCGTAAATTGAAAGCAATCAGTATCAATCCAAACCCAAGCATCAATCGTCCCATTACCTCATAAAGCAAGGATGCATGTGAGCTTACAGGTTGATCAGACACTGTGAAAATTTCTGGATGAAGCGAATCTTGTGCGGTGGCATCGCGAGTAATGCCTGGTTCGCTTTGCCCTGTGGATCGAGATCGCAGCTTGCATTTAATGGGCATCTAAAGGAGCGTACGCATACAAAGTTTGGGATGAAAACAGGATCGGGATATGTGTCTGATACGTCTGGTCTTGATACCTGACTTGGCGCTTAAATGTTTAGTCCCACGGTGTGCTGGTGTAACATATAACCAGCTACGGAGGGATGATTTATGGGACAGATATTACACGGAAGCGCCCGCACGACAGCGGCGGTGCGTCGAGCGATACAAAATAGTCAAGAGAGTCTGAATGTTCTGGCCAAGCGGCATGGGATTAATCCAAAAACGGTAGCGAAGTGGCGGAAGCGGGAATTCACCCACGATGCACCGATGGGCCCCAAAGAGTCGCACTCGACTGTTTTAAGTCTGGAAGAAGAAGCCGCTGTTGTGGCGTTTCGCAAAA
>NZ_QRCA01000041.1:0-29868 GCF_009833115.1 Nitrosomonas sp. GH22 | reverse complement strand
TTGCGAAACGCCACAACAGCGGCTTCTTCTTCCAGACTTAAAACAGTCGAGTGCGACTCTTTGGGGCCCATCGGTGCATCGTGGGTGAATTCCCGCTTCCGCCACTTCGCTACCGTTTTTGGATTAATCCCATGCCGCTTGGCCAGAACATTCAGACTCTCTTGACTATTTTGTATCGCTCGACGCACCGCCGCTGTCGTGCGGGCGCTTCCGTGTAATATCTGTCCCATAAATCATCCCTCCGTAGCTGGTTATATGTTACACCAGCACACCGTGGGACTAAACATCTAAGGGGCAGACACAAGCGGCGCATACAATGCGAAGCATGCGTCGGTTGGAGCTTTCCAGTGGCGAAGCCACGACCTTGAGCGACTTGTTATACACTTTTTACCACCAACATTTCTGTAGCATTTCTCTGAAAGCTGTAAGGCACCGCAACGGTTTCTGCACTATAACCCGCCGATGTAACCGCTTCGATAACTGGGGCTAGGTATGGCGATGGCCTGCCGTCTAGTGTAACCAAAGGATAGATCCTGACCTCTTTTGTCACCCTGCACAGCTCTAGAACACCTGCAATATGCTGCTCTTCAGTTATATGTTCACTATACAAAAATAGAAAATGGGAGCACAGTGCTAACGTGAACTGATTTTCCTTGAACGTAAGCAATGGAAGGCTTGCTTCAACGTACCTGCCTTCTTTTTTACCTGATTCATAGTCTTTTAAAAAGTCTTTCATGGCGGCAAGCCTGGCGCTTACTACAGCCTCGACATTTTGGAATGTAGACCAGATGTAATTTGATGCGTTTTCTTTAAGCTGCTGTGCGATGTTGTGGCTTACTTCGTTGACCCTTGACTCTATTTGATTTGCACTGAAGCAATATATTGGGTCTACGGATATAACCTTGGCACCTGCCGCTGTTGCTTCTGCGTTAAAACTTGCTGGCCCGTCACCACAGCCAAGAATATTTACCTGAAGGTCAGCTTGCGACAGGGAAAATATTTCTTTGTATTCTTTGAAGCATCTTCCCCACGGTACAACCATACTCAGCTGCATGGTATTTCCTTGGTGTATAACATCGTCATCGCAAAGTTGGCTCGCGCCTGGCTTTGCAATGCCACACGGGCGTCATTTTTCAGAGAAACACCTGCTACTGCTGGCATGTCTTTGAGTGTCGGATAAATCATCCTACTTTTTAAGCTGTCAATACTCAGATAGGCGGCGGATAACCGGTTCGGTTCGTGCAAAACGCGGTTCAGCGCATCCAACTGCATAAAAGCCGGTGCACCCAATAGCATACAGCAACCCCGGTAAAATAACTCAATCCGTTAGAAGTGACTATACAACCTGGCGCGAGGTCAGCAGTAGCCCAGTTAAAAACCGCTTTGTGCGTAAAACCAGAGCTTTGATAGGCTTATTTGGGTCACTATGCGCCTTATCATAGAAAAATCGGGCTTGGCTGAACCATCTTTCTAATCAGGAAAAATTATGCCACACTCATTCTTCTCCAAATTAGTGGATTCTATCTTTCACCAGAGTTATTTTTCATGCTAAAGTAGTAATCAATTACTTACTTTAAAGGTGTAGGCAGTGAATGAGCGTCCTCAATACTTGTCCGCTGAAGAGCGACGAGCAGCCACAGTGCAAGCAGTGGTCGATTTGGCTGCCGAGCAGAACCCGGCCGAGATTACAACCACAGCCATTGCTGACCGGATGGGTTTGACGCAGGGCGCGTTGTTTCGTCATTTCCCCACCAAGGACGCCATCCTGGAAGCAACGGTGTCCTGGGTTGGCAAACGCTTGCTGACCAGTGTGGACAAGGCGGCAGCTGACGCTGTATCCCCTGCAGCAGCGCTCGAAGCCATGTTTATGACACATATCGACTTTGTCGCCAAACACCCTGGTGTGCCACGTATGCTGTTTGGAGAATTACAGCGCTCTGGTGAAACGCTCACCAAGCATATGGCGCAGACCTTGATCCGTCAGTACCGACAGCGGCTGCGTCACCTGGTGGAAGCTGGCAAAGCTCAGGGTGAGCTAGACGCAGAGCTGAACGTGGATGCCGCTACTACGTTGTTCATAGGCACTATCCAGGGATTGGTCATGCAGGCACTGTTGGCCGGCAAGGTCAATCAGATTCGATGCGATGCGCCAGCCGTGTTTGCCATCTATCGCCGTGGTATTGGAGCGACAAAATGAAAACTCTCTGTGTTAGTACATCCAGTCTACCAACATCGAACCAGAGCACCATAAAACTCCGGCTTCAGCACATGAAAAGCGTGCAATGAGTAAAATCATTTCCTCTCGCGCCACAAAGCTGACCATCGTCATCGTGGTGGTTATTATTCTAGGTCTCGGTGGTACATTCCTGTGGATGCAGCATGTTGATCAAGATGAGAATCTGCTCTATCTGTATGGCAATGTCGATATTCGGGAAGTACAACTGGCTTTCCGCCAACCCGGGCGAGTTGAGCAAGTTTTGTTTGATGAGGGAGATTTTGTCGCCGCCGGCACACGGGTGGCGACACTGGATGCTCAACCGTATCAGGAAGCATTTGCGGCAGCAGAAGCCTCCGTGCAGGTGGCGCAGGCAGAGCTGGCTAAGATGCATAGCGGCTTACGCCCACAAGAAGTCACCCAGGCACGAGAAGCGCTCAAACAGACGCAGGCAGCGGCGCACCGGGCCGAACGTGACTATCTGCGCCTGAGTAAATTGTTATCCTCAAAGGCAAGCAGTCAGCAAGATGTTGACAGTGCGCGCGCTACGCGGGATCAGGCTGTTGCTGGAGTCAAAGCAGCCACGGCGGCCTTATCTCAGGCAGAAGAAGGGTTTCGAAAGGAAGACATTGCCGCAGCCGAGGCCCGGCTGGCAACTGCGATGGCCGCGCGGGATCAGGCTGCTACTGCACTGGCAGATACCGAACTTTTTGCACCAAGTGATGGTACTGTCATTGCTCGGGTCCGTGAACCAGGCAGCATGGTTATCAGCCAGAGCACGGTCTACAATCTGAGCCTTGATTATCCAGTCTATGTGCGCGCCTATATTAATGAAACAGTATTAGGCCGCATTGCTCCCGGCACTCCCGTTCGGGTACGTAGCGATTCCTCGGAAAAAATCTATCATGGCCAGATCGGTTTTATTTCACCTCGCGCTGAATTTACCCCCAAGACAGTGGAAACCGTTGAGCTGCGTACCGATCTGGTTTATCGCTTACGGATTGTAGTGAATGATGCCGATACCGCACTACGGCAGGGTATGCCTGTAACGGTTGAAGTCGATGTCCAGCCAGCCACCAGTTTATCTGCCGAGGGCTCCTGATATGTATGTCGCTACTGACTTACCATCCACTCCAGCGGGACAGGGTGATGCCGCCATTATTATTAACCGTGTTGATAAATTTTTCGACAGTGTACATGCCCTACGGAGCTTGAGCGCACGCATCTACTACGGGCGGCTGACCGGCTTGGTTGGCCCAGACGGTGCTGGCAAGACAACGCTGATGCGCATCCTGACTGGCCTGTTGGTACCCAATGCCGGCTGCGTTACCTTGGCTGGCTACGACGTGGTGCGGGACAACGATGCGATCCATGTCGTCAGTGGCTACATGCCACAGCGCTTCGGCCTGTATGAAGACCTGTCGGTGATGGAGAACATGCGCTTATACGCGCAGTTACGCGGCATGGACGCCGACCACAACACTGATCTCTTTGCCGAATTGCTCGATTTCACGCGGCTCGCACCCTTCACCAAGCGCCTCGCCGGTAAGCTCTCCGGTGGCATGAAGCAGAAACTCGGACTAGCCTGCGCGCTCATGGCGCGGCCTAAGGTGCTACTACTGGACGAACCCGGAGTGGGTGTCGATCCAGTCAGCCGCCAGGATTTGTGGCGCATGGTGCAGGTGCTCACCGACGAGGGCATGGCCGTGGTTTGGTCCACCGCCTACCTCGACGAGGCCGAGCGCTGTGAAAGCGTGCTGTTGCTGAACCAAGGGAAACTCCTGTTCGATGGTCCTCCACAAGATCTGACTGCACAGCTTGAGGGCCGCAGTTTCCGACTCGAAAATGTCGGTACCCAGCGCCGATCAATCCTTACCGAAGCGCTCGATCTCAACAGTGTAAGTGATGGAGTGATCCAGGGTGCCGGTGTACGCGTAGTGTTGCGCATGGGCGCGAGTACAGAGCAAATCCAGGCACTGGCCGATCAGGCGCAAGTACACCTGGCGCCGGTACCCGCGCGCTTTGAAGATGCTTTCATCGATCTGCTCGGCGGCGGTCCTGGTGGCACTTCAACCCTGGCTGAACGTCTGCCGCCGATTGAGCTCGGATCAGACATTGCCGTGTCGTGCCACAACCTGACCAAGCGCTTCGGCGACTTTACCGCCACCGACAATGTCAGCTTCGAGGTGCGAAAGGGCGAAATCTTCGGCTTGCTCGGCCCTAACGGCGCCGGCAAATCCACCACCTTCAAGATGCTATGCGGCCTGCTTAAACCAACCGTCGGCGAAGCACACGTGGTAGGGCACGATCTGCGCCGGGCCACCGGCGCAGCCAAGAGCCGACTTGGCTACATGGCGCAGAAGTTCTCACTCTATGGTCTGCTTTCGGTGCGGCAGAACCTAGAATTCTCGGCTGGGGTGTATCAATTGGAAGGAAACACGCGGCGCGAGCGCATCGCCGAAATGATCGAAACTTTCGATCTTGGTAAATGGCTATCCGCCACCCCAGACTCCCTACCATTGGGGCACAAGCAGCGCCTAGCGCTGGCCTGCGCGCTGATGCATCGCCCTCCGGTACTGTTCCTGGATGAACCCACTTCGGGCGTGGATCCTATCACCCGCCGTGAATTCTGGACGCATATCAATGGTCTAGCGCGCAAAGGCGTCACCATCATGGTCACCACTCACTTCATGGACGAGGCCGAATACTGCGACCGCGTAGCCATACTCTCGCGTGCGCGGTTAATCGCACTGGATACACCCGATGCGCTCAAGCGCATCGCCGCCGACGTCGGGTGGGCGGATCCGACCATGGAAGATACCTTCATCCATCTGGTAGAGTCGTCTAATCAAGAAATGGAGGCTGCCACATGAATACCCCTCTGCAGCGTCCCGGTCCCGATCAGGCACAGGTAGCCAGCCTGCGTCGCTTCGATCTGCGGCGTCTACTCGCCCTGGTTCACAAGGAAAATCTGCAGGCTTTGCGTGATCCATCAACACTGTTGATCGCCTTTGTGTTACCGGTGGTACTGCTCTTGCTATTTGCCTATGCGGTGTCGCTCGACGCCAAGAAGGTGCGTATCGGTGTGGTACTAGAGTCGTCCAGTGCATCAGCCCAGGCCCTGGCTGCAGCCTTTGCCAGCACCGATTATCTCGACGCACACTTTGTCCATGACCGACGCCAAGTCGCTGACAAGCTGGTATCCGGCGAGCTGCGCGGGTATGTAGTTATTTCGCAGGATTTCGAACGACGTCTGACGCAACGCGGCAACGAAGCACTAGTACAGATCGTCACCGATGGCTCCTACCCCAATACCGCCAATTACGTCGAAAACTATGCCCGGGGTGTGGTACAGTCTTGGCGCGCAGGGCTTGATGTCGCAGTGCCACCCCAGGCCCTAGTGTTAGTGCCGCGCTACTGGTTCAACCCTGAGCTGGAGAGCCGCCGCGCATTAATCCCCGGTGCTATCGCCATCGTCATGACCATCATTGGCACCATGCTCACGGCGCTGGTGGTAGCACGTGAATGGGAACGCGGTACCATGGAAGCGGTGCTGTCCACGCCCGCCTCGGTGGCCGAGATCCTGATTGGTAAGCTGCTGCCGTACTTCGCACTAGGTATGCTGTCTACGCTGGGCGCGACCGCGCTGGCGGTGTTCGTGTTCGACGTGCCGCTACGCGGCTCACTCGCGGCCCTGCTACTGCTATCAGGCGTGTTCATGGTACCCGCGCTGGGCCAGGGGCTGCTAATCTCCTCGCTCGCACGCAACCAGTTTCTCGCGGCGCAGATTGCTTTGTTCTCCGGCTTCTTGCCGTCCTTCATGCTCTCGGGTTTCCTGTACGAGATCGACGCTATGCCGGCGCCGATCCGCGCCATTACCCTGCTGATTCCGGCACGCTACTTTGTCGAATCACTTAAGACAGTGTTCCTAGCCGGTGATATCTGGGCGGTCTTCATTCCTAATCTGTTGGCAATGATGGTAATCGGAACGCTGTTCTTCATGCTGGCCAAGCGCGCCACGTGCAAAAATTTGGAATAGTGTCGTGCTCGTATCCTCCTTCAGCTTCACCCGCTTGCGGGCCCAGTTCATCAAGGAAATACTTAGTGTCCTGCGCGACCCACGCAGCCGCATGGTGGTATTTGTGCCGCCGATCTTGCAACTTCTGATTTTCGCCTTTTCCGCAACACTCGAAGTGCGCAATGTCGATATTGCGGTGTACAACCAAGACGCGGGACGCTGGTCATACGAACTAGTACAGCGCCTAGACAGCGCACGCTTCATTAACCGTGTGCGGTACGTGGATAGCCAACGACACCTGCACGAGCTGGTCGATCGGGGTGAGGTAATTGCGGCACTCACCATTCCGGTAGATTTTTCACGCATGATTGCCGCAGGTGATAGCGGCCTTGCACAGATACTGGTTGACGGCCGACGCAGCAACTCCAGCCAGATCACCGTTGCCTACCTCTCCACCATCGCAGCCGATGTCGGTGCCGAGGTCGCACCTGACACGCAAGCGCCAGTACCCGTCGTGGTGCGCCATTGCTTCAACCCGAATCTGATCTATCGTTGGTTCATCGTGCCGGGCCTAACCGGTATCCTAGCGCTATTCAGCGCGCTCTTAATCACCTCGCTGTCAATCGCCCGCGAGCGCGAACTGAGCACCTTTGACCAGCTACTGGTATCGCCTACCTCGACGCCGGAAATCATCATTTCCAAATCGCTGCCCGCACTGGCGATCGGCATCTTGCTGGGTCTTTTCATGGTCGGCGCGGGCGTGTTCCTGTTCGGTATCCCCTTTACCGGCTCGTTCGGCCTGCTGTTCGCCAGTCTGGTGTTGTTCATCCTGTCGGTGGTCGGCATCGGCCTAATGATTTCCGCGGTCAGCATGACACAACAACAAGCCATCCTAGGGGCGTTTGCCATTGGCGTGCCAGCAGTGTTGATGTCCGGCTTTGCCACGCCAGTAGAGAACATGCCTGTCGCCTTGCAATGGCTAGCCCAGGCCATTCCTCTGACCCACTTCCTCATCATCGTCGAAGGCAGTTTTCTCAAGGCGATGCCGCCGGACGACATTCTTGCCAGCCTGTGGCCACTGGCAGTGATCGCCGTGGTGACACTCACGATGGCAACCGTATTTGTCCGAGGACGCCTACAATGAGACCTGGACTGTGTATGTCATCGCCATGGAGAACGATCATCTTCCCCGGTGCCAATAAACATGGGCGCCTGCCCGAGCGCCTGCCCATGCTGGTGCTGGATTTTGCGCTGCTAACAGGTTACGGTACCCGAGTATGGCCATACACTGCGCCGGCCAGATTTTTGGCGAACGAGCAATGAACCTCCTGGCGGATCTTGATGCGCACCAATCTGGAGGATGTTGGGCTAAGGCAAGAGCTTGCCAGAGCCCGTGGCCGGGTCGATCAAGCACACCACTACGAACAGGCACCCAACCCTCTGCATGTGCCTGGAACTGGCGTTCCGATTCCACTATTTCGCACTGTGCAAGATGCACTTTTTGCTGCACGCAAAGGAGTTGGTGGCTTTCCCTGGTGGCTATGGAACGCTCGATGAGCTGTTCGAGGTGCTGATCCTGATTCAGACCGGCAAGATGCAGCGGATTCCGCTGGTGCTGGTGGGTCGCGCGTTCTGGCGTTGCGTGATTGATTTCGATCCTCTGCTCGACGAATCTATGTCTGTCCATCCGATCTCGACTTGTTCACTTGCGCGGACGAAGCCGAGGAAATCCTCATTACCCTCGAACGCTTTTATATCAACGAGGCAGCAGGACATGAACACAAAGCAGCGGTCGATCGCTGAATCTGGGATCATGATGCATACGATTGACTCGCTGCTGATGTTGGTAATTCTTTGAAATTTGTCCGGCTGTGCGATACGCAGCGAGCTGCAGCCGGCGGTGCACATCAATGCGGTCAAGCTGCAACAACATGTGGCGCGCCAAGCGTGCCGACATTCTCAGCAGCAGGATCCTCAGCGCGTCGACTATGCAGACCCTCAGCATGAGCGGCCTAGACCCGCAGCCGTGCGCCACGCCATCCTCAAGTACCTGCCATTCCGGCGCTGGCTGCGGCACCCGGCTTGTCGAATGAAGACAGGTTCCGCATTGGCCGAACTCTGGCTGCAGCAGGCCTGCAACCCTGGCTGGAGACAGCGCGCCACGCCTGGGCATACCTCTTTTTCACCGAACACACGCCAGGCCAGCACCACCATGAGCAGGGACAATTGGCACGTGCGCGTTCGCCTGCAGGCACGCTTGTCTACCAGCGTGACCGCGCCGCAAAAATTGCTGCCGGCGGCACAGTTGGATTTCCAGAGCGTGCGCAGCATGCATCGCCGCGCCGGATTCGGCGCAGAGCTGGTGGCCGTGCTGCATCCGCAACGCCGCATCATCATGCAGCCATTCGCCAGTTGCTGATTCAGTCCCATGATCACTTTGATCCGGACGGCACTGTGCCCGCCTCGAAAAACATGGTGGTCATCGGCCATAGCATGGGGGGAATGATTGCTCGCCTGCTGGTCTCATCGGCTGACAATCAACTGCACGACTGGGCCATGGCCGATGCAAGAACCGACCCGAACCAGAACGACCCCGAGCGCACGCTGCTGGATCCCATGTTGCACTTCGAATCCCTTGCCGGTATTGAGCGTGCCATTTTTATCGCGACCCTGCACCGGGGCACTGCAATCACTGGCTACCAACCTGTGCGCTGGCTGTCCGGCTTGTTTCGGTTGCCATTGACGGCGCTGGAAGCCGTGACCGACGCCGTGGTCCCTTCAGTTCAGGCCACAGGGCAGGCTCAGGATGGCTATCTGCAAGGAACCCTGAACAGCATTGACCATCTCAATCAGGACGATCCCTTTGTTCAGGCTGCCACAAAACTGCCGATCTCACCCGAGGTACGTTACCATTCCATCATTGCCCGCACCAATGCCGACGGGCCGCTGGCCGATTCCGACGCCGGCCTGGTACCGTATCGCAGCGCGCACCTGCCGGACGCTGTATCTGAAAAAATCATCATCTCAGGCCACAAGCGTGCAGGAAAACGTCGCAGCGATCCTAGAAGTACGCCGCATCCTGCGGAGGATTTGGCCGCCTCCACACAAGTATCACCATACTAGGTTAAGGGTAAACGGGCAAGCGCGTCGCTCGGCAGGGCCAGCTGCCAGTCGTGAGCAGCCAGTGTGAGTCTGTCCGGCAGTGGCAAGCCCAGGTGGTATGCCTTACTACTGGCAACTGCAATGTAATTTTGCCCCCCTGAATTAAGTTGGTCATTTTTCTACGAAGTGGCTGCTATTCTATTGTTAACACGGGAGAGAGCAATGACCATTAGGGTATTAAAGAAACAGGGAAAGAGGATTAAAGCAAACTGGTATATCACGCAATACGGTTAAAAAATATCTCGACGATCAAGTGATGCCGCGTTACAGCAAACTCGACCCGTTTAAAGCCTATATTCAGCAGCGCATCCAGGCCGCACATCCTGACTGGATTTACAGCGGTAATGTTATCAGGAGATACTGGCACAGGGTTACCAGGGCAAGATACGGGTATTGAGCAGCTATATAGCTTGTTTGAAACCATGAGCAAAGCCATATCCAGTAGTGCGTTTTGAAGCAGAAAATGGCTGGAAAAAAAGCTGTGTTTTGCCTGAAATTGATAAAATTTTAGGAAACATTAAAGAAATCATAATTTTTGGATCAATGATGGTTATCGGTACAAAGACTCCTTAATCACTACATTCAAAAGTAAAATACATGTAAAAGTTATAAACTATAAAATATACCACGCGTATTCATGGGGCAAAAGAATAGAAAATGAGTTGGTACAACTTCAAATATCAGTATCTGGTACGTTTTTGGTTACCCGTACCTGCAGTGATTGCAGCCGGTATTCTCTCTGCCTTTTACTTCGGCGTTACCGGCACTTTCTGGGCCGTAACAGGTGAATTCACCCGCTGGGGCGGTCATATCCTGCAATGGCTGGGCCTGGATGTTTCCCACTGGGGTTATTTTCAGGTCATCGGTCTGCAGGGCTCACCGCTGACACGTATTGATGGAGTGATGATCCTCGGTATGTTTGCAGGGTGTTTCTCGGCAGCATTATGGGCCAATAACGTCAAGTTGCGTTTACCACAGCACCGCATTCGTGTGTTCCAGGCCATTGTGGGGGGCATTATTGCCGGCTTTGGAGCGCGCCTGGCTATGGGATGTAATCTGGCGGCGTTTTTTACCGGTATTCCACAGTTTTCTTTGCATGCCTGGTTTTTTGCTATTGCTACCGCAATCGGCTCGCTGGCGGGCGCCAAGGTCAGCCTGTTACCGGTATTTCGCATCCCGGTACAGCTGCAAAAAGTGTCGGCAGCGCAACCGCTTAATCAGCATGCAACCCGGGAACGGCAACACTTTTGCATCGGCATGCTATTGTTTATCGCTTTTGTGCTGTGGGCGGCTTCCAAGGCGCTGGATGAACCCAAGCTGGGTTATGCTGCCTTGTTTGGCCTGGCTTTTGGCCTCATTATTGAACGTGCGCAGGTGTGTTTCACTTCAGCGTTTCGTGATCTGTGGATTACTGGTCGTACACAAATGGCTAAAGCGATTATCGCGGGTATGGCAGTAGGCACAATTGGTGTTTACAGCTACGTACAACTGGGAATGGATTCTAAAATATTCTGGGCCGGGCCAAATGCAGTCATTGGTGGATTGTTGTTCGGCTTTGGCATCGTGCTGGCAGGTGGTTGCGAAACAGGCTGGATGTATCGCGCTGTGGAAGGACAGGTGCATTTCTGGCTGGTGGGATTAGGTAACATCATCGGTTCCACACTGCTGGCACTGGTGTGGGATGATCTGGCACCCCTCCTTGTCGTAAATTTTGACAAGATCAATCTCCTTAAAACATTCGGACCGCAAGGCGGTCTACTGGCCACCTACATTATGCTGGGTGTATTTCTGGCACTGGTGCTGTACTGGGAAAAATATTTCTTTGCCCGGAAAGCCCGTCAAGCTTCGCAAACAGCCTGAACATAAGCGCTTCCTATGAAATCAACTACCATCATCCCTGATTTTCGTCTCGATATGATAGGAGAACCCTGCCCCTATCCTGCTGTAGCAACGTTGGAAGCTATGCCCCAGTTGCGGCCGGGGCAGATTCTGGAGGTGATTTCCGATTGCCCGCAGTCAATTAACAACATCCCGATTGATGCCAGAAATCATGGCTACGAGGTTCTGGAGATTCAGCAGGATGGTCCCACTATTCGTTATTTGATCCGCCGTTAAGATAACGCCCGTCACCAAATCAGCTGAGGTTTGAAGCTAAGGGTGTTTCGAGTAGCCAGGTGTGTTTCCCAAAGATTCTGAAGTCGAATTGAACCAGGCAAGTTTCTGACGAAGCTTGACCACTTCTCCCACAATAATGAGTGTTGGCGGCTTCAATGGATTTTCCTGAATGATTGTCGGCAACGTTGCAAGTGTGCCGGTGAGAACACACTGATTGGGGGTTGTACCCTGCTGAATAATAGCAGCTGGTGTCGTTTTTGGCAGACCATGAGCAATCAACTGTCGGCATAACTCGGAGACGCCCAGCAATCCCATGTAGACGACAATCGTCTGGTTAGGACGCGCCAGCGCTGACCAGTCAAGCTGTACAGTGTTGTCTTTCAGATGTCCGGTTACAAAAACGCAGGAATGCGCGTAATCCCGGTGGGTCAAAGGGATACCTGCATAACTAGCTACACCGGATGCGGCTGTAATTCCGGGAACAACCTGGAATGGGATCTGATGTTGTGACAAAGTTTCGATTTCCTCGCCCCCTCGTCCAAAAATAAAAGGATCGCCACCTTTCAACCGCAGCACACGTTTACCTTCTTGCGCCAGCTTGATCAACAGGTTATTGATTGATGTCTGCGGCAAAGTATGTTGATTACGCTCCTTACCGGCATAGATACGGTCAGCATCCTGTCTGACCATATCCAAAATGGCCGGAGCAACCAGCCGATCATAAATCACCACGTCTGCCTGCTGCATCAGGCGCATAGCGCGGAAAGTCAACAGATCCGGGTCTCCAGGGCCTGCTCCCACCAGATAAACTTCCCCGATCGGAGGTTGATCCACACTATTATTCAAGGTTTCTAATAAATAATCCTGGGCAGCCTGATCCTTGCCGGCAAATACCATTTCTGCAAACGGCCCTTGAAGCATTTTTTCCCAAAAGAAGCGACGATTTTCCTGACGAGAAAAATGCTGCCTGACTTGCCCGCGAAACTGCGCAGCATAAGTCGCCAGTCGACCATAAGCAGCGGGGATTGATGCTTCCAGTCGTGCACGCAACAGCCTTGCCAGTACTGGAGAACTGCCACCGCTTGATACTGCAACGATAATCGGAGAGCGATCCAAAATGGAAGGCATGATAAAGGTGCATAAATCCGGATTATCGACAACGTTTACTGGAATACCTGCTTTCCGGGCTGCAACCGAGACAGCCTGGTTGGTTGCTCGATCATGCGTAGCGGCAATAACCAGCACCCTACCCTGCAAGTGATCCGGGCGGAAGGTTTCAGCGTTATGCGAGATTGAAGAGAATTGCTGCAACAAACCAGTAAATTCCGCATTAATTGTAGGGGAAACGACATGGATATGCGCCCCTGCTCGCAGTAGCAACTTCGCCTTTCGGGCTGCAACACTTCCTCCGCCAACAATCAGACAATTTCGCTGTTTAATGTTGAGAAAAACTGGAAAGTAATCCATACAGACAAAATAGGGCTTAATAAACAAGGAGCCGTCTGGCCTGTTAAAGGTTAATCAGAACGATGTAATAACCTCTTATTCCGGAATTACATATCCGGTTCAGTATCTGTACTTCTGTTACTGCTGATATGTGTTATCTCTTGCCCACGATCAGAACTCAGGCCATGGATGTACCGGTTATTGAACTCTTTCCCGCTTATACAGTTCCTCAATGGTCATACTCATGCCAGCTTCCCCACCGAATACTGTGCCGAGTGTCTTGTTCTGGAGATGTTTGATATTGAAATCGTAGAATTCCTTTTTTAGCGGGAAATATCTTACTTCCTCAATCAATTGCTGTGCGTGTTGCATGTAAAAGATAACAAATTCCTTTATTTCCGGTTTGTTTGCTGATTTTGCATTTACATAAATAAAGAGAGGACGCGATAATGGCTGGTAACTTCCATTTTGTACGGTAAGCATGGAAGGTAGAACACCGCCAGCACCATGATCAATCGCCACAGCTTTCAGTTTCTTCTGATTTTCGATGTAGTAGGCAAAGCCAAAGAAACCTAATGCATTTAAATCGCTCGCCACACCCTGAACGAGTACATTATCATCTTCCGAGGCAGTAAAATCTCCACGACTGGATTTTGCCTTACCGACCACGGCTTCGGTGAAATAGTCGAATGTACCTGAATCAGCTCCTGCGCCGAAAAGTTTGATTCTGGCATCAGGCCAGGCCGGGTTGATTTGATTCCAGTTAAGTATCTTTTCTTGCGCTGCAGGCTCCCACATTTTTTTTAACTCGGCGATTGTTATGGATTTAATCCAATTGTTCCTGGGGTTGACCGCCACCGTCAATGCATCAAAAGCAATTGGCATCTCGATGTACTGCACACCATTCCGCCTACATTGCTCCATTTCAGAAGACAGGATCGGGCGAGATGCATTCACAATATCAATTTCCCCTCTGCAGAATTTTTTGAATCCCCCGCCCGTACCGGAGATACCAGCGGTAACCATAGTGGCCCCTTTTTTAGCAGTTTGAAAATCCTCAGAAACAGCTTCTGTAATCGGGAAAACAGTACTCGATCCATCTATCTTAATAAGCGACCTGGCTTGAATATACCCACTGATTCCACTCAAAAGGATAAAGGCTGTAATTAAAAATCTGGCTCTACTACTGGATTTTGATAAAAACTGTTGCATGATAGTCATCCTGATATTCAAGAATTAAAGAAAAGATATCTGACCTGTATACCCTACAACTCTAACTTCAAGTATTCACCAAAGATAAACGAGATATATTACAGCCTTGTGATGATAAGCTCAGTGCCCAACAGTTGAAGCAACAGCCTGTTGCTGAATTGTTCCAGCAATTTTCTCAGCCCAGTATTCAATCTGTTGAGGGTCTTTTCCTTCCACCATCACCCTGATTAACGGTTCAGTTCCAGAAGCACGCAGCAAAATACGCCCATCATTTCCCAATGCCTGTTCCGCCTCATTTTTGCATATCTCTACTGCTTGATCGTTCTGAAAATCAAAATCTCTAGAAATCTTTACATTGATTAACCGTTGGGGAAAGAAAGTAACATCATGCATCAAGTCGGCAAACATCAAACCCGTGTCACGTAATGCGTACAAAACCTGGAGGGCTGAAATAATTCCGTCACCTGTCGTATGTTTATCACGGCAAATAATATGGCCGGAATTCTCGGCACCCAAGTACCAGTCATTTTGTTGCAGCAATTCAGACACATAACGATCTCCGACATTTGCCCGGGCAAATGGAATCCCAATCCGCTCAAAAGCTTGCTCAACAGCCAGATTGGTCATGAGTGTCCCAACTACTCCACCTTGTAGTACACCACGCTGTTGTCGATGTTTAGCGATAATGTAGGCCAGACTGTCACCATCGTATACTACCCCTTCTCCACTCACCATCAGCACCCGGTCGCCATCGCCATCTACAGCAATACCAAAATCTGCACCGTGTTGCAAAACTGCACCTTGCAGCGTCATGATATGGGTTGCACCACATTCATGATTAATGTTGAATCCGTCCGGATTTGCATGAATAGTTACAACATCAGCGCCCAGTTCATGCATCACATGCCCGGCGACCTGGTAATCTGCACCATTGGCACAATCAACCACGATTTTCCAGCCTCGTAAATCAAGCTGATTAGGAAAAGTACTTTTACAAAATTCGATATATCGGCCTTCTTCATCCTTGAGACGTTGTACTCTACCTAATTTGATAGAAGGTGCTGTTTCTATAGGAAAATCCAGTTCAGCTTCGATTTGAAGTTCCATACTATCAGGTAGTTTTGAGCCTTCAGAAGAGAAAAATTTAATGCCGTTATCATAAAACGGATTATGTGAGGCAGAAATAACTGCTCCAGCCTGAATGCGCAGCGCTCGCACAAGGTAGGCCACAGCAGGGGTTGGTAATGGCCCGGATAGCAGAACATCTACCCCTGCCGCTGAGAAACCGGCTTCCAGCGCAGATTCCAGCATGTATCCGGATATGCGTGTATCTTTTCCAATCAGGATGGTTGGTCGTTTATCTGCAGCCAGTTTCCAATCGGACGCCAGCAATACTTTGCCAACAGCATACCCCAGACGCAGGAAGAATTCGGGCGTGATCGGAAATTCCCCTACCTTTCCACGAATGCCATCTGTACCAAAATATTTTTTCTTCATATCAGTGTCGCTTCCCTGTTGAATTCCAAATCAAAGCATGTAACCGGATTCACAATATCGCAATCAACATCCCACAGACGCGAGCGTCTGATAGATCAACAGCAACCAGCCACTCAATCGTCATATTTGTATTATATGGGCCTTGTTATTGATTACCGTACACCCAACTATTGGTCGGGTGACGGGTATATCAGAAAACCCGGATGAATACGATCCATTGCCGCAAACACTGAAAACGCATCACGAGTTGCCTTGACATCATGTACCCGTACAATCCTGGCACCTTGTCCCACTGCTAGAAGAGCGGCTGCCACACTGGCATACACACGATTATCAACTGGATTGCCCGTAATCATTCCCAGCATTGATTTACGTGAAATGCCGGCCATAACAGGTAGATCCATAGCAATGAATTGATTCAGATGGTGTAACAAGGCGAGATTGTGCTCCAGTGTTTTACCAAAGCCAAAACCGGGATCAATAATGATTCGCTCACGCGTAATCCCGGCTGATACTGCTAATGCAACATGTTGTTTCAGAAAAGCCATAACCTCGGCAACTACATCCGAATACTGCGGATCAAGCTGCATTGTCTCCGGCCGTCCTTGCATGTGCATGAGACAAGCCATAACAGAGCTGTCTGCAACAACTTCCAGTGCACCGGGAGCTTGCAGCGCATTGGTATCATTGATAAGAACAACCCCGGCATTAATAGCGGCTTGCATCACTTCCGGTTTGGCAGTATCAACCGAAACTGGAATATTCATATTCAGTGCAAATTCTATGACGGGCATGATTCGTGACAGTTCTTCGTCCGATTCAACAGATCGACTCCCAGGACGGGTAGATTCACCCCCGATATCAAGGATATCTGCACCTTCCTGAACTAGGCGACTCACTTGTTCAATCGCTTTCTCCGTTGTATCAAAACAGCCACCATCAGAAAAAGAATCGGGCGTGACATTGATCACCCCCATGATCAGCGGGCGGTTTTCTTGAAGAATCCTTTGCAGTTTATTCACTTGGATAAGAAAAAATGGCCTGTACGTTTTATTTCCCGTACAGGCCATTAATTAAGAATACTACAATTTTTCTAGGCTTCTACTTTTTGAGCAGGTGCTTCTTCTGTTGTTGCAGGCTCACTTGTGGGTTGTTTTACCTCACCGCTTGTGCTGGTTGAACCTTTATCTTGCCGTGGAGAAGAAGAAGGTGATTGCGGCGGACGCGGCGGGCGACCTTCCATAATATCTTTGATCTGGTCACTGTCTATCGTCTCCCATTCAAGCAATGCTTGTGTCATCGCCTCGATTTTATCCTTATTCTCCTCGATGATCTTGCGCGCAAGTGCATATTGCTCATCAACGATCCGACGAATCTCGGCATCGACCATTTTCATGGTTGCTTCACTCAGATTCCTGTGCGTAGTAACTGAACGCCCAAGGAACACCTCTCCCTCGTTTTCACCATACACCATAGGTCCCAGCGTATCGGACATACCCCATTGCGTCACCATCTTGCGGGCGGTATCTGTTGCCCGTTCAAAGTCATTAGATGCGCCGGTTGTCATCTGGTTCATGAACACTTCCTCTGCAATACGGCCGCCAAACATGACAGCAATCGTCTGCAAAATCTGATCGCGATCCATACTGTAACGATCTTCAGCAGGAAGCTGCATAGTTACACCTAGTGCACGTCCGCGCGGGATAATTGAAACCTTGTGAACCGGATCGGTTTTAGGCAGCAAATAAGCCACTACCGCATGCCCCGATTCATGATAAGCAGTATTGCGCCGCTCATTTTCGGGCATAACAACGGAACGACGTTCTGCACCCATCAGAATCTTGTCTTTTGCACGTTCAAAGTCATCCATATCAACCAGACGTTTGTTGGATCGTGCAGCAAACAAGGCGGCCTCATTGACCAGATTGGCCAAATCAGCTCCTGACATACCAGGTGTACCCCTTGCCAAGATACTGGCTTTCACATCAGGGGATATAGGAACTTTGCGCATATGTACCAGCAAAATCTGTTCCCGACCACGAATATCCGGCAGCGGGACAACAACCTGTCTATCGAATCGACCTGGACGCAGCAAAGCAGGATCCAATACATCCGGGCGGTTGGTGGCAGCAATAACAATTACACCCATATTGCCTTCAAAGCCATCCATTTCAACCAGCAATTGGTTCAACGTCTGTTCGCGCTCATCATTTCCACCTCCCAGACCTGCGCCACGCTGACGGCCGACCGCATCAATCTCGTCAATGAAGATAATGCAAGGTGCATGTTTTTTCGCCTGCTCAAACATATCTCTCACTCTGGAGGCACCGACACCGACAAACATTTCGACGAAATCCGAACCGGAAATACTGAAAAATGGTACTTTTGCTTCACCGGCAATGGCGCGGGCAAGCAGCGTTTTACCTGTTCCCGGATTACCACACATTAGTACACCGCGAGGAATACGACCACCTAGTTTCTGGAATCGGGAAGGATCCCTCAAAAACTCGACCAACTCGGCAACTTCTTCTTTGGCTTCTTCACAACCAGCCACATCCGCAAAAGTCACGTTGTTACTCTTATGATCAAGCATCCTGGCTTTACTTTTCCCGAATGAGAAAGCACCGCCGCTACGACCGCCCCCTTGCATCTGGCGCATGAAAAAGATCCAGACAGCAATTAACAGCAACATCGGGAACCATGACACAAGGATGCTCATCAGCATGGAAGGTTCTTCTTCCGGCTTAGCTTCCACAGCCACTCCAGCCTTTAGAAGATCACTTACCAGCCACGGATCGGAAGGTGAATGGACAATAAACGAGCGGCCATCTGTTTTTGCACCTCTCAAGGTACGACCGTCGATTACTACCTTGGCAATCCTGCCTTGGTGCATTTCACTGATAAATTGTGAATATTCCATGGGAGGCTGTGATGGCTGTCGGGTGGAGAACTGATTGAAGACTGTCATCAATACCAATGCAATCACCAGCCAGATAGCCATGTTCTTAATCAAATTATTCATATTAGCTCCTCAATTTTGCTTCTCGACGAAACCGAATTTTTGAAACGCTGCGGTTTATCTGTATCTGTTACAGGACTGTTACCGCAGTCTATCAGATTATTTTTTCCAGTCCCAGCAAATATAACTCTTTACTTCGATCTCGCGAAGCCTTTGGTTTCCTGATGACGACTTTTGCAAAATCAGCCTGCATTAATTGTCGGAATGCCTCAAAGTCACTCCCCTGAAATACTTTGACAAGAAAGTTTTCACCGGGGTTCAAATGTTCGCGACAGAACATCAAAGCAAGTTCTGCCAGATACATGCCGTGAGCCTGATCACTGACACGAATACCGGTAAGATTGGGTGACATATCGGAAATTACAAGATCTGCCCGTTTCCCATCCAGAACTTTCTCCAATGCGGCCAGAACACCATTTTCACGAAAATCGCCTTGAATGAATGTCGCACCAGGTAAGGATTGCATATCCAGCATATCCAGCGCAAAAACCTTTCCGGTCGGCCCGACAGATTCGAGTGCCACTTGTGACCAGCTGCCAGGCGACGCTCCCAGATCAACAACCGTCATTCCCGGTGAAAAAAGTGCATCGCGCTCGGCGATTTCCTGTAATTTGTAGGCCGCACGCGAACGATAACCTTCGTGGTTAGCCTTGCGGACAAAGTTATCGTTGATATGCGCTTTTATCCAGGCTCTGCTGGTTCTGGCAGATTTCATCAGGTAAAATCCAGTGTTTTTAGGAAGGTTGTAATGCTTGAACTTGATATGGCTCTGCGCCGGCAGCTTACGGCCAGTGCGCACCACCTGAATCCGGTAGTAACGATTGGCAAGGATGGCCTGGCAGAAAGTATTATTAGTGAGCTCGATCGGAGTCTTTTGAAGCATGAGCTTATCAAGATTAAAGTGCTTGAAGGCGACCGGGACCAGAGAACTTCTTTGCTGGAGAAAATTTGCCTTTCTCTAAATGCCGCACCTATCAAGCAGATCGGTAAGATTTTGATTATATACCGGATCAACCCGGATAAAAAAAACGTCGAGACCACGGCTTTGAGCATATCCAAGTCTGGCTTTAAACCAAAACGCAAACCCAAACCTGCGCAACGAATGAAGAAAGCCCTACCGAGAAAATAAACAGCCGAAGAAACTGATTGCTATTTCTCTCGGACAAGATTCCCTAATACTTAGTGATCTGGTATAACTCAGACCAGTTTACGCATATGGAGATGCTTATGAGTACAAAACTGGAACTGCCGATTCAGGAATTTACCACCCCCTATCCGGTCACCGCGCGCGAGGATAGCTCAATTGAGGAGTTACTGGATATCGTCAAGAATCTCAAGGTGCGCCACATTCCCATCATGTCGAATGGAAAAATCACGGGCATCGTCAGCGATCGGGATCTCAGAATCGTTTCGGCATTGAGTGCCCGTGAAAAGTTCCTGGTCCGAGCAGATGATCTAATGACGCCCGATCCCGTGACTTTTCAGGGCAACACCTCCATCGAGGATGTGATTCTGGAAATGTCAGAGAAAAAAATCGGCAGCGTTCTGGTGGCAGATGAAAAGGGAGATCTGCAGGGTATATTCACAGTAACTGATGCACTGGATGTTCTGATTGAGATATTACGAGGCAGAAAATGACACAAGTTCGTGATCTGATGACGCCTATGCCTCAAACCATAGGCTTCGATATTTCAGTGGAAAAAGCCCTGGAGATAATGAAAGAATGTGCCTGCCATCATCTCCCCGTACTGGATGGTGGAAAACTGGTTGGCGTATTGAGTGACAGAGATCTATCAATGGCCAGACATGACTCAAATGATGTTAAAGCCGAACATCTTGTCAAGGATCTCATGAGTGATGCACCCATCGTAATCGAACCTTCCGCCGAAATTAATACCGCTATCCGGACAATGCTGGATAACAAAATCAACAGTCTTATTGTCAGAGTAGAAGGGAACCAGCCGTGGGGTATCCTTACTTCAACTGATCTTTTGCGCCACATTGTAGAAAAAACCTAAAGCAAACCACGCCGACAAGCCTTGGAGGAAATAAAGAATATCTACTTTATTTTCTCCAGCAGCGCTATTAAGTATAAAAATCAAGCCAATAATTTCAGAAACACACTTCCAGCTTCCGGGTTATCACAAACCACATCAGCCCTTACTGACAAGGACTCGACTTACTCGCTTCTGCAGAAATTCAGCGAAATGGACGACTTAGAAAGCGCGACCCAGCCAACCCAAAACGCCAGGGTATTTCTTTTGCCCTGGAGATACCAATACGCGGCCCGGTAATAACTGTTACTGGAGTTGTGGCCGGCAGAAGCTGAAACGGAGGAATATCAACCGGCATGCCACTATGCGCCATAGTAATTCCGAGCGCCTGACAAAGCCGCCCGGGACCTGCGCAGAGCAAACGTACATTATCCAGCCCGCGTCGTTTCCGCATAACATCCAATCCTCCTGCCAGCGGCTCCAGTGCGCGGATCAGCACCCCGGCACCATGGCCTGGCGGACAGCACACAATATTGAAGCACCAATGTATGCCGTAAGAGCGATAGACATACGCATGGCACGGTGGCCCGAACATCACCTGATTGCGCGGCGTTATTCCACCAAAACAATGTGAGGCAGGATCCTCATGATCATAAGCCTCCACCTCCACAATCCGACCACCTACACCATTCAGCATAAGCGTCACGCCTATCAGGGAACGCGCCACTTCAGCAGAGGGAGCTGAAAAATCAATATCAAGAGATGAAACCAGATTCATACACGACAAACATTCAATAAAATTAGAGCAACTGTTCGATATCTCCAACCAGAGATTCCGGCTTATCAACTGGCGCATAACGTTTAACCACTTTCCCGGTTCTATCTACCAGAAACTTGGTGAAATTCCATTTGATACCCTTGGAACCCAGCACACCAGGTTTTTCATTCTTCAGATATTGGTAGAGCGGATGGGTATTGGTACCATTCACCTCAATCTTTGCAAATAAAGGAAAGCTGATGTTGTAACCGGATGAGCAAAATTCCTGAATTTCACGTTCATTACCCGGTTCCTGGCGGCCAAATTGGTTACAGGGAAAAGCAAGTACAACCAGCCCCTGATCCTTGTATCGTCGATATAACGCTTCCAAACTCTGATACTGAGGTGTAAAACCACATTTACTGGCCGTGTTCACTATCAGCAAGACTTTACCCTTATAATCGCTGAGCAGTTTATTCTGCCCATCAATCGTTTTTATACCATAGTCATAGATATCCATCGCTATTTATAATGCTACTCAGAAATTATCATGATTAGAAAAAACCCCACGGGTGATCAGCCGATCGTCCACGAAAGTGCTTTTGTTGATCCCACTGCCATTCTCTGTGGACGTGTTGTCGTACACGAAAATGCGTTTATCGGGCCATACGTTGTCATTCGGGCGGATGAGGTGGATGAAGCCGGAAATATGGAACCCATTACAATAGGTGTGCATTCCAATATTCAGGATGGCGTAGTCATTCACTCCAAATTGGGTGCAGCAGTTACTATCAGGGAGCGCACCTCAATCGCCCACCGGGCAATTGTACACGGGCCTTGTACTGTCGGCCCCGGAGTGTTCATTGGATTTAACAGTGTACTGTTCAACTGCACAATCGGTGAAGGATGTGTCGTTCGCCACAATTCAGTCGTTGATAGCTGCGATCTGCCACCAGGCTTTTATGTTCCTTCCACACAACGCATCAGGCCAAAAACCGACCTGGCTTCCATCAAAAAAGTAACCCCCCAAGCATCAAAATTTTCTGAGGATGTCGCCAGAACCAACAAAATACCCTTGTACAAGGGTATAAGCGTATTCAGAATGAACTTTAGGGAACTTCGGACAACCCGCAGCGTAAATTGATCATCACCCAGATGCTGCTCATACTCCCTCTTTTATTTTAATATCGCTCAAATCCAGCTTATGAAAAAATCCATATTGATTACCGGTTGCTCCAGCGGCATTGGCTATTGCGTTGCGCATGAATTGCAGACGCGCGGTTACCGTGTTTTTGCCACCGCCCGCAGGCAGGAAAGTGTGGACATGTTGCTTGCTGAGGGATTAGAAAGTTTCCAACTTGATCTGAACGATTCCAGCTCAATTCAACGCGCAGTTGAAGAAACCCTGAATCGCAGCAATGGCCAATTGTATGCATTATTTAACAATGGTGCATATGGCCTGCCTGGGGCGGTTGAAGATCTCAGTCGGGAAGCCATGCGCGCCCAATTTGAAACCAATTTTTTTGGTTGGGTGGAGCTGACCAATCTGATCTTGCCCGTCATGCGCAAGCAGGAACAGGGTCGTATCATACAAAACAGCTCCATACTTGGCTTTGCTGCCATGCCGTTCCGTGGCGCGTACAACGCCTCCAAATTTGCAGTCGAAGGCTGGAGCGATACCTTACGGCTGGAACTGAGAGGGAGCAATATTTTTGTCAGCCTGATCGAACCAGGGCCAATTGCCACGAAATTCCGTGCCAACGCAATGAAGGCGTTTGAACGCTACATCGATATCGAGCACAGTATTCACCGCGAGAAATACCTCATTGTTCAGGACCGGCTGAACAAGCAGGGACCCACTGTCCCTTTCACTCTGCCTCCAGAAGCCGTATTGAAAAAGGTGATCTGTATACTTGAATCACGTACCCCTGATGCCCGCTATTACGTTACCTTTCCGACCCACATGTTTGGCCTTCTCAAGCGCATCTTGCCCGTTTCTGTACTGGATAAATTATTGGCTAAGGCCGGGCACAAGCATCAGTAAAGAAATATAGTGCTCAAATATTTCCAGACACATAGTTAGATTCTTTTCAAGAATTATGCATAATGAATGCTTGGTAATTTATCGTTGCAGCCGAAGGGCAAACTATTGATCGGTATGCTACTGGCTCTCCCGAAAATTGATGAAAATTAGAAATATTCTATGACCGTCCCTTCCTATCCCCTGCTGTATCAGCTCAACGCCCGCATCAAACAGTACGAGCTTTCACGCGCTGCTATCTCACCTCCCCCACTGAATGATTGGCCTGATAGTGAATGGGATCGGTTAGCTGAACTGGGGTTTGACTGGGTATGGCTGCTTGGCGTATGGGAAACCGGAAAAGCTGGCCAGCGTGTTTCACGTACACAGCCTGGTTGGCAGAAAAGCTTTAAGGCCACCTGCTTACCGGATCTATCCGAGACAGATATTTGCGGTTCCTGCTTTGCCATTACCCGTTATCAGGTGGCCGACAGACTGGGAGGAAACAAGGCGCTACAGCACCTGCGCCACAAACTCAATGAACGCGGATTGCGCCTCATGCTCGATTTCGTTCCTAATCACACCGCACTGGATCATCCCTGGATGCAGACACACCCCGAGTTCTATATCAACGGGACACGGGAGGATTTACAGCGCAATCCACAAAACTATGTTGCACTTGTATCGAATTCATCTGGCAAAGATCAGCGAATTTTTGCCTATGGCCGTGACCCTTACTTTGATGGCTGGCCAGATACCCTACAACTGGATTACAGCAATCCTGCCGTACAACAGGCGATGCAAGTAGAACTGCTAAACATTGCCAAGCTGTGCGACGGCGTACGTTGTGATATGGCCATGCTGTTGTTACCGCAAATTTTTGAACGTACTTGGCAGCGCTCTATTACCTCCTTCTGGCCTGCCACCATTCAGGCAGTCCGCAAACAATTTCCGGGTTTCCTTTTTCTGGCTGAAGTGTACTGGGATCTGGAATGGATGCTGCAGCAGCAAGGATTTGATTACACTTACGACAAACGATTATATGATCGGCTACTTAGCCAAGTTCCCAAACCTGTGCACGACCATCTCACAGCAGATATCACTTATCAGCGCAAACTCGCCCGGTTCTTGGAGAATCACGATGAGCAGCGCGCGGCAACTGTTTTTCCACCGACTGTGCATGAAGCAGCAGCCATGATCAATTATCTGGCACCAGGGATGCGTTTTTTTCAGGCTGGACAACTGGAAGGCAAGCGGGTACATATCCCGATTCACTTATGCAGAAGTCCGGTTGAGCCGACAGACTCCAGACTCAGTCACTTTTATCAACAGCTACTGCAGATTCTGAAAAATCCGGTGTTACGACAGGGAAACTGGGTATTGCTGGAATGCTTGCCGGCCCAGAAAGAGAATGGGACTTGGAATAATTTCATCGCATACCGCTGGCAGGGAGAAAACAGTGACTCTCTGCTAATCATCGTCAACTACGCACCCCATCCGGGCCAATGTCTAGTGGAGTTTGCTGATTTACAACCAAAAGAAAGTACCGGGAGCTGGCATGATCTGATGAATCCGAGTGAATCGTTACCAGTTCGGATAGAAAATATTACTCAGCTTTTTGTTGACCTGCCTGCCTGGGGTTACCGCATTCTGGAAAAGCAACCTTAACCTCAACTCATTCAGTGGAGGCACGCCGGGAGAGATGCAATTTATCCACTGTCTGCATCACCAGGGAATAAACGGCCGGCACCACCACTAATGTAAGCAGTGTTGAGGAAACCATGCCCCCGATAACTGCAACAGCAAGCGGGCGATTGGTTTCAGCACCGGCCCCCAGCCCCATCGCTGCCGGCAGCAGTGCGAGGATGACAGTCAACGAGGTCATCAGCACTGGCCGCAGCCGGATCGGACAGGCCTCCTTAAGAGCTGCATCAATAGACTTGCCCTGTTCACGCAGTTGATTAGTTAGATCAATCAACAGGATGGAATTTTTTGCCACCAGGCCGATCAGCAACACCAGCCCGATCATAGAAAAGATGTTGAGTGAATTGCCCGTCAGCCACAAGGCAAAAATACCGCCAATAATGGCAAGTGGCTGTGCCACCATAATGATAAGCGGCTGCAGAAAGGAATTGAACTGACTGGCCAGCACCATGTAAAGCAAAATCAGTGCAAGCGTAAAAATAAATACGGTACTCTTCATCGTCTTGGCCAATTCTTCCGCCTGCCCGGTAAGTTTTACCGTATAACCCGGCGGCAATAATTCAGTAGCCTGCTGAAATACACTATCGGTTGCTTTATCCAGCGGCAGTATAGGGTTGATATAGAACATCGCCGCATATTGCAGATCAAAGCGCCCGATTAACGCGGCACCCAGGGTATCCCGAAATTCAGCAACCGCATCCAGTCTTACCAGCTCATTCCCGTTACTTCTCAGATAAATCTTTTTCAGATCGTCCAACTGGCTAAACCGATCTTCCTTACCTTTAATCCGGATCTCATAGCGTTGCCCATCCCCGGGATCATCGTTGAATCTGGCCACGTCAACACCACCGGTAAACATATTGATTGCCGTGGCAATATCGGTTGCAGATATACCGAGACTGGCAGCACGTGTCCGGTCTATATTCACGATCAGCTGCGGCAAATCAAGATCAAGATCAAGATCAACCTTGCCCATCCCTGGAATTCTTCCCAACCGTAGCTGCATTTCCTTAGCCAGACGCCCCACTTTCTGCAGATTGGAGCCAGTCAAATTAAATTGTAATTTTTCTGAGCGTTGGCCACGCACAATGGAAATCGGGGCAGGAAACGCCCGGACGCCAGGAATTTTATCGAAATGTTCTCTCAGTTCACGCATCAACACCTTCTGGCTCATATTACGGGCGTTTCGATCATACAAGCGTACATTGACAAACCCTTTATTCACCTGGCCATCCTGCCCGGCCCCAATCATTCCAAGATAACTGATTATTTCTGAAGGATAAGTTGCCAATACACGTTCAATCAGCCTGAGGCGTGAATCAGTGTAGTCAATACTTGAACCAAGTGGCGTTCTGAACGTTATTGTAAATACACCTTCATCCGTTTCTGGAGAAAATTCCTTATCTACTTTCCCAAAGAAGAAAATACTGCTCAATACCATTATGATGGTAAGCACAATGACTTTCCAACGATGCTGTATGGAAAACGTCAGCAGCAAAACATAACGCTGATCCATACGATCAAACCAGTTATCCAGCCAATAATAGAGACGACCATGTTTCCGATCGACACGCAAATAACGTGAACACAGCATAGGTGTCAGCGTTAATGAAACAAGCAGGGAAATCAGCACACCAAAGGTAACAACCACAGCAAATGACTTGAAGAATTTGCCGATGATACCTTCCATAAAGATTACTGGTGCAAAGATACATACCAGCGCCAGCGTAGCTGCCATGACAGCGAATACCACTTCGTGACTGCCTCTAATCGAGGCAGCCACCACATCCACTTTACCGTGCCTTGCCTGATCGCGACTCATATGCCGGAAAATATTCTCCAACACCACGATGGCATCATCCACCACCACCCCGATCAGCAACAGCAAAGCCAGCAACGTCATGGTGTTAAAAGTAAAACCCGAGAAATACATGACAGCAATGGCACCCATCAGTGATACCGGAATTGCAGTCGCAATAATCAGCGTTGAACGCACTGAACGCAGAAACAACCAGACGATCAGCGCAGCCAGCAAGGTACCTTCGACTAGATGTTCCTGCAGTGCATATACCAGCTCCTTGATAAAAATCGCATCACTGGAAGAAATACTGATACGCATCCCGGGCGGCAAGCTCGGATTGATATCTTCTGCCAGCCGGCGCTCAACTTCATCGATAATAGCAACCGTGTTGGCATTTGAAACCTTGACAATTCCCAGTCCTAGCGAGGGTAGCCCATTGAATCGGGCCACTTGGCGGTAATCAGCCAGATCATCCGCAATCTCTGCAATTTCCTTCAATCTGATCGGAGCACCTTCACGGTAAGCTACGATCAGATTGCCCACATCTTTTAGATTATGAAACTCTAAATCCAGCTTGATTAATCTCTCCGTGTTTTTACCTGTCAGGAAGCCACCCGGTAGCTGAATATGCTCGCGCCGAAAAGCATTGATGACATCGCTGGCAGCCAGGTTATAGGTAGCCATACGCTCGGGCAAAACATTGATTCGTATCGTGCGATCTCGCCGCCCTCCCAGACGAACCTCACCGACACCATCAATGGTTTCCAGTTTTTTCTTGATGACATTAAATCCATACAGATTAAGTTGCTGTAAAGTCCGATCACCCTGCAGCGACAGCCACATCACAGGCTGTGCGTTAGTTTCGATTTTGCGTACGATTGGCGGGTCGGTATCATCTGGCAAACGTTTCAGAATCTGGCTGATATTTGCCTGCACCTCGTTATAGGCAACATCAATATTCTTATCCAGAACGAAGGTGATTGTTGTCGTTGAGACACTCGGAGAAGAGCTGGATTGCACATGTTCAATACCGGGAATGGTATTAATGGCGGTTTCAATAATGCCGGTAATACTGGCATCAACAATATCAGGGTTTGCTCCAGCCAGTGTCGTAGTTACCGAAATGACTGGAAATTCGATATATGGCCAGCGATCCATTCCAATTCGCTGATAACTGATAACACCTAGCAATACCAGTAATCCTGAAACCATCCACGCCAGCACATGGCGCTTGATCGACAGCTCTGGCAGCGTCATGAATTCGCTTGCCCCAGTATTTCCCTTTGTATAGTGACCTTGGTGCCGTCGGTAAGAAAAGCTGCACCATCCAGCACTATCTGCTCACCTGCTTGTACGCCATCAATGATTTCAACCATTCCATCCTGATTTAATCCGGTTCGCACGACACGCTGTTCAACCTGCTCGCCATTGATAGCATAAACCACCTGGCCTGCCGGCCTGAGCACTACACTCTGCTCCGGCACAACCACTACATTCTCACGCACGCCAAGGATGACCACACCACTAACGCTTGCACCCGCGTGCCAACCAGGCTGGTTCTCAATATAGACAAGTGCATCAATCGCCCGATTGCTAACACCAATTGCAGGCTTCAATTCCCTGATACGGGAAATAATTTCAGTATCAGAGGTAGGTGTGCTCAGCCTAACTTCAAGATTCGGTCTGATATATGAAGCGATACTTTCCGGGAATGGCAGATGTGCGCGCAAATGCTGATTACTGATAATTTGTAGCAACGGATCGCCAACCTTGACATAGTCTCCCTCAACAACAGTCTGGGATTCAATTTTTCCATCCATTGGCGAAAACAAGCGTGTCTTAGATTTATTATGTTCAATTGTGGCCAGACGGGATTTCGCTCCTTCCAGCTGCCGGCGCAATGCTATTTCCTGAGTCTTGACATCATCCAACACGATCTGGGAAATAAAATTTCGTTCTACCAGCCGGGTATTACGTTCGACTGAACGCTGTTGGTTTTCCAGCAACGCCTCCAGTCTTGCCACCTCGCTGAGCGCTTCACGTCGTAGCAGCTGATGATCCGCCGGATCCAACAAAGCAATTTCCTGTCCTTTTTTCACATGTTGCCCCTGGCGCACCAATACTTTAAGGACACGCCCAGATACTTCCGCTGCGATCGTGGGATCCATTATGCCCTCCAGTGAACCAATGGATTCCTCTCGTACTTCTATAGACACATTCCTGGCCGTAGCTACACTGACTGCTGGCGGGTTAGCTGTTTTTATAACCTCTTCCTGCTTACCACAAGCAGCAAGCATCAGCACCAGAACGATACACAACAGTTTCTCTACCCTACTCAACACCACAGTCAACGCTCTCCTGTAATCCACAAATGGCAACCACGTGATCTACCACATCAAGATTATCCCAGCTGTAAATTTACCGGATCACTCGGTAGACAGCTGTCTCACACACAATCAGAATGTGTCCCCCGCAAGAGGTAAAGAATCGAGGAATATTATCAAATATATACCCTTTATCTTCTTAAAAATAAAAAGTCTTTTCCTTTTCGTGAGATTTAGAAACAAATGATAAAGCTAGAGTATAGGGCCTGAGAACCTGTTCAAAATCTCTGGGAGTATGAGAGACTCGGGAGATGAGAAAAAGTTACCTGAGCGACATCAGTCGTGAACAATTCGAGCTTATCAAGCCTTTGCTGGAGAGCGCGCGCAGGAAGACCAGCCCTCGACGAATAGATCTGTACGAGGTTTTTTGTGCGGTGCTGTATTTGCTCAAGAGCGGCTGCCAGTGGCGAGCCCTGCCTAATGACTTTCCCAAATGGCGCACTGTCCACTCATACTGGGCCATCTGGAGTGAGCCGCGCGAAGGAGGCAGCCTGCTGGAGCAGGCATTAAAAAAATCAGGTTGG
>NZ_QRCA01000040.1:0-4998 GCF_009833115.1 Nitrosomonas sp. GH22 | reverse complement strand
TGCTTTGTTAGATTGTTTTCTGTTTTTTTTTTTTTTAAAACGGCAGACGCACCGGTTACAGTCGGCAGGTGTCGCCTCCCGGATGGCCTGAAGGATTCTATCAGCTCTCTCATGACAGCTCGCGCCATGAACAGCGGATAACGAGTTTTATCTATACAATCATCCGGGACTGAACAAGTATGTACAAATTATTAATCCAAAAACTGTTTATTTATGCGGCATTACAAATCAATATAACTCCCTCTCTCCCAGAGTTTCACAAGCAGTTTCCTCCAGGATGGCTCTGATAATCTCCTCGCATCCTGAAAATATTATATGACCATGCGCCAGGCGTATCCCGCATGGCTATATTGTCAACAAAACAAGTTTTCAGGAAGTCATTGCTATGTCATCATTGCCTTGCATAATTCGTGCTGTTAGCCATATCCCCTCAGTGAGATGAAAGATGTCTGCAACGGTTTTGGTGGTAGAAGATGAGCCAGCAATTCAGGAGTTGATTGCCTATAATCTGCGCAATGCGAACTATATTGTTGTATGTGTAAATAGTGCCGAACAAGCGGTAGTAAAGATTAATGAGATATTGCCGGACCTGATATTACTGGACTGGATGCTCCTGGGTAAAAGTGGCATCGAATTTGCGCGATCACTGCGACGAGATCCGCGTACCAGGTCGATTCCTGTCATTATGCTGACTGCCCGGGTAGAGGAAGGTGACAAAGTGTCCGGGCTGGAAGCAGGAGCGGACGATTACATTACCAAGCCATTTTCACCACGCGAGCTGATCGCCCGGATAAAGGCAGTTTTGCGCAGGAGTCTGCCTGAAGCTTCTGATGAAATTCTCGATGCTGAGGGAGTGAGGTTGAACCCGATGACGCATCGGGTAACAGTCATCGATCAGGAAGATGGATTTCGAGAAAAGGAATTACTGGTCAGTCCCACCGAATTTCGATTGCTGCATTTTCTGATGGCTCATGCTGAGCGTGTGCATACTCGTGCTCAATTATTGGATCGGGTATGGGGTGATCATGTTTTTGTCGAAGATCGGACAGTTGACGTTCACATACGCCGGTTGCGCAAGGTGCTGGAGGTTGCTGGAAAAGCCGATTTGATCCAGACAGTAAGAGGGGCCGGGTATCGTTTTTCCACGCGAAATGAAGATACTTTCTGAAATTGGGATGCACTGGCCAATGAGATATCGGTAAGCTATACTGCCCTGACAAGCGCCATAGGTGGATGAGCCATATTAATGGCAATTGCAGGGCGCTTTTTGTCTTTTCAAGCACGAATACTTGATGCTGCTGTTTCTTCATAATAAGGTGTGGCTGTAACCAGTTGCTCCTGCCAATCAGTTATTCCCATTGACAGTGCTGTTCCGGAAGAGTTGTTTTTTTTCAGGCAGTGAGGCTGTTTTCCGCAGTGATTCACGTGAACGACCAAATTAGAGGAATGTAAAAATGAGTGTGAAACCAAAAATAATGATTTCTTCGCTTGATGCGGAGAGATTAGAAATGTTGCTGGATTCTCTTCCCCAGAGTGTATTTCCAGGAAGAGATGATCTGGAAGCCGAGCTTGCGCGCGCTGACGTGGTGGACCCAGAGGAAATTCCGCCCACTGTGGTCACAATGAACTCAACTGTCAGATTTAGGGTTGAGTCTTCGGCCGAGGAGTTTTGTCTGACGCTGGTCTATCCAAAGGATGTCGATACCAGTGGCGAGAAGATCTCGATCCTTGCACCAGTAGGAAGTGCCCTGCTGGGACTTTCACAGGGAGATGAAATTGAATGGCCAAAACCAGGCGGAGGGGTATTGCGTGTGCGTATTGTAGAAGTAACCTATCAGCCTGAGCGTTCCGGTGAATATTATCGGTAAGTGAACATGCTGTTTTCTGGAATTCTTTTGTTCTTTGTATAAAACCAGTTATGAATAACCAGCCAGTGATTCTGGCAATCGATCAGGGAACAACCAGCACTCGTGCCATTCTATTTTCGGCAACATTGGAAATTCTCGCGGTGCAACAGAAAGAGCTGAAGCTACATTATCCACACAAGGGGTGGGTCGAACAGAATCCAGAAGCTATCTGGCAGGATACGCTCGAAGTTTGTCATGCGGTACTGGAACACAATGTCAGTATGGTAGGGTCGGTTGCTGCTATCGGCATTACTAATCAGCGTGAAACAACTATTTTGTGGGATCGTAAAACCGGTAAGCCTGTTTATCCTGCCATTGTCTGGCAGGATCGTCGCACCGATATTGGTTGTGAGCAATTAAGAGCTCAAGGGTATGAGCCAATGGTAACAGCCCGGACTGGCTTGTTGTTTGATCCTTATTTTTCTGCAACTAAAATTGCCTGGATACTGGATAACGTCGAAGGAGTGCGTTCTCGGGCAATGCGTGGCGAGCTGGCATTTGGAACAGTGGATTGTTATTTGCTCTGGCACCTGACCGGCGGGAAGGTGCATGCTACGGATGTGACGAATGCTGCGCGGACACTGTTATTTAATATCGTTGAGCAAAAATGGGATGCAGATTTGCTGACATTGTTCAATATCCCGGAAACGATTCTGCCGGAAGTTCGCGATAACGCAGCCAGGTTTGGGATGACTGATCGGATCTTGTTCGGACGGGGAATTCCCATCGGTGGTATGGCAGGGGATCAGCATGCGGCACTGATCGGGCAAAGATGCTTCCGGCCAGGTATGGTCAAGTCTACCTACGGTACAGGTTGTTTTGCTCTCATGAATATCGGCTCGGATTTTAAGCCTTCGCAGCATCGTTTACTGACCACGCCAGCGTATCGTCTGAACGGTAAGATGGTTTATGCTATCGAGGGGTCTATTTTTATTGCCGGAGCAGCGATTCAATGGTTGCGAGACGAGCTGGAGTTTTTTCAGGAGGTTGCGGCGAGCGATGCATTGGCGCTCAGTGTGCCAGACAGCAATGAAGTGTATTTTGTGCCTGCCTTTACTGGTCTCGGTGCGCCATATTGGCGGCCGGATGTACGAGGCATGATCAGCGGATTATCGCGTGATACAACGCGGGTGCATATTGTACGTGCCGCACTGGAAGCGCAAGGCTACCAAACCCGGGATCTAATGGCGGCGATAGAAGAGGATGGCGGTCATCATGCCGAGATTATCCGTGTAGATGGAGGGCTGGTAGCAAACAAATTCATGTGTCAGTTTCTTGCTGATATATTGAACAAGCCGGTGGAAGTGCCAAAAATAACGGAAGCAACAGCACTGGGTGCAGCGATCCTGGCCGGTCTGACGGTGGATTTGTTTGCTGATCTGGAAGTAACTGGATGTTATTGGCAGCGGGATAAAATCTATACTCCTACGATAACAGAAACCGAAAGAGAACGATTGTATGCAGGCTGGAAAGCTGCAGTTCAATCGCTTCTGCACGCCTCCAGAAATTAGCTTGTTGAGCTCATTAAAGTGAAGCCCGGTGTAAGTCGTGATTACTCTGGGTAGAGAGAACGTCTGTAGTAAATTATAAATATCTGCCTACTAATGTGATGGGCTGAAACAGATTGGAGTGCTTTTGGTTATGCTGATGAATCTTCCCAATTCTTTGACGTGGCTGCGCATAATGGCTATTCCTCTGTTTGTTGGTATTTTTTACCTGCCATCAGAATGGTTGTCTCCAGCCGCGCAAAACTTGGTTGCAGCTATTGTATTTGGGGGGGCCGCATTGACTGATTGGCTGGATGGCTACTTGGCCCGAGCACTCAATCAAACTTCCGCATTTGGTGCTTTTCTTGATCCGGTGGCTGACAAGTTGATGGTAGCTGCTGCGCTGATTGTTTTGGTACATTTGGATCGGCTTGATGTATCGATCGCATTGATTATCATTGGCCGCGAAATTACTATTTCTGCTCTGCGTGAATGGATGGCGCAAATTGGCAAATCTAAAAGTGTGGCGGTTTCCTTTTTGGGCAAGATCAAGACAGCTGCGCAAATGGTGGCAATTCCTCTATTGCTTTACCATGATAGGGTTCATGATTCATTCGATTCACAAATGATTGGCACCTGGTTGATTTATATTGCCGCCATTTTGACATTGTGGTCCATGGTCTACTATTTGAGAGCTGCTATTCCACACGCTACTCATCGTCATTGAAGAAATTTTCATCAATAATAAGGTATCCCGCCATGTAAACGGGGGTAGTTGATTAAGATTTCAGAAAAAATAAAACAAAAGAGAATCTGCTTGCCGCCAATTTGGCGCCTATAAGCTTCTAGTACGAGCTTACCTACCTGTTTTTACAGAAAAAATAAAACCAAACGAGCTGGAAATCCTGTTGCATACAAACCTATATCCATAAAGTTTTCATGGTTTATTTTATTTTGAGGGATGATCTGGTTTTTGTGAGGGGGTGCTGTGAAGATTATTGCAATCAATTGATTTTGTGTTAACTAACTAAACCTTGTGGTTGTGTGAATAAAAATGCTTGACTAAAAGAGCCAAGGTGACTAGTCTTTCGGATGTATCTGGTGTGGGTATAGAAGCCTTCCCGGAACAAAATGAGAAATATTGAGGCAAAAATCAAGCAAAGACCGTGATTCAAATGTGGTTATTTGCGATGGACAGTAATGAAAAATTCTAATTTTCATTACTGGTTTTAACAAAATGTGGTGTAAAGGAGGATAAAGAGATGGCAACTACGTTAGGAACGAGCAGTGCCTCATCAGTCTCATCAAGAGGCTATGTGTTTAGTCCCACGGTGTGCTGGAATGGGTCAAAGATAAAACGATCTGGCTCATTTTTCCAGATTTTGCAGATGTATTCATAGGGTGTTAGGCCTTTGAGAGCTTTTAGTCTTTTGGCGAAGTTATAAGCCATCACAAAGCGATGGAGATGGGCCTTCAACTGATCGTGTGAGTCGTAATAATACCGTTTTACAGTCGCATCCTTGATGGTTCGATTCATGCGTTCAACCTGACCATTGGTCCAGGGATGGTTGGGTTTGGTGAGACGGTGCTCGATGCCGTTGATC
>NZ_QRCA01000039.1:0-23967 GCF_009833115.1 Nitrosomonas sp. GH22 | reverse complement strand
TCAAACGTTTCATTCTCGGGAAGAAGCTAAACAGGCTGTGTTTGAATATATCGAAGTGTTTTACAACCGAGAGCGATTGCATTCAGCTAATGGGTATATATCGCCTGTTGATTTCGAGTTGCAGCAAAATGCTGCTTAACTTTGTGTCCAGAAAAGTGTTGACACATCACCTTTGGCAGGTCTCACCAATGGAAGCGGTACTGCAGTACGTCTCTCATGAAATGTCAGTTGTCCTCGGCCCAGATACCTCTGTTCGTCAATTTGTCTGATAACAGTTCCGCAAGCGATCCCCGCTATATATCGCTCAACATTTGCCTATCCATATTAAAAATACGAAACAAGTACGGGGAACAGACCCTAACTTCAACTAACTGACCACTTGCGGAGAAAACGGCGAATTTTGGATTTTAATCCCCATTTTTCAATAAAATCTCCCCCTAACTGGGAAAGTGTATTGAATCCGCGTAGGGCGTAAGCAAGTATCCCCAGTGGGAACTTTCTCGGAATCAGATGGAAATTCTGTTCTACCCGATACATAGTAGACAAGCTTCTTTTCCTTTCATTGTCTCCATATAGAAAATCTAGCTGGGTGATTCCACGGTTAATCAGATCACGAATCCGATAGATTTGTATAATTGTACCGACAGATTTATCTCCCCAAGCAGGGTCATAGCCGGTCTGTTCCGCATAATAGGTCCCGCCATAAGCGTAACCATGCTGGAAAGCAACCGGTTCCTGATTACAAATTAGAAGATAACTCTGAAACCAGCCATTTTCCGCAGCAGTTGTAAGAATACGACGTGTTTCAATATCGTCTCGAATACCAAGACCAAGTAAATTATGCTGGTAAGTCTTATCTGATACCTGCTGAGCCAAGGGTAAAAATTCTGATATATCTTCAGACGTTGTAAATATACGGTAGCTGATTGTAAGTTCGGAATTTTGTTCAAAACGTCGCAGTACACGCCTAACCTCTTTACGAGTGCCGTACCCAAGATTCTGGATATACTGCTCAAAATTTTCCGGTAATGTTATTAATCTTCTGCAATAGGCTTGTCCTGAAGGGATCAACTGATATTTTTTTTGCAGATTAATATTATTCTGGAGAAACCGACCAAACGATGAATCAAGTTCTACGCCCAACGCAAATAAAGTTTCTCGTTTCCGGAGAGTTTTTCTCAAATAATCAAAGAGCTTAATAAAAACATCCTCTATTTTTACCTCACCAGAAAATAAAGGGCCTGCTGTGATGCTGTAACGGTGAATCCGGTATTCCCAGAGCGAAATACCAAATAATTCAAAACTCAAAGATGATGGATGTACGAAAAATGGAGCGTACCCGGATAACGAGCCATCCTGTGCAAAACACAAAAAGATTTTGACTGATTTGTCATAACTACATTTGGTATAAAGCCAATCCGGGTCATGATCCATAACTGCAGCGGAGTGATGCCGAATAAAATTTTTAACAGCCAACAAAGCCTGGGCTCGCGCTGTGGTATCGAATTGATCCAGATCTTGCCATTCCCAGTCATCATCGAGTCGCGGTGTGCTATGTGATGCTGGAAGGGGTGCATTTTGCAGAAACATAAATCTTCAGGGTAAATAAATAATACGATCTTATGCGGTCGATCGAAGTATTTTTTTGATATAGGCTTTCAATTTCAGTTTCTCCAATACTTGAACGATACCACGCGATAATTCATCGCTGCCAGCATGTAATGCCACCTTAATCAGGTTACGCCAAGTACGTCGAAAATAATAAATATCCGCACAATGTTGTGCATTCGTTGCAAAAAATGCCTTATGTGCACCCTCGCCCTCCGTGAAATCAAATATTTTCACGTGATTCGCTACAAATAGACATTGCAAAGCATAGTACTGAAGTAAAGTTCCAGGCGACCAGCGTTGATATTCCGGGTCGTGACCCACGTATTCGTAGAGCGCAATCTCGTCGTGTACTGGACAATAAATATAGGCAATCGGTTTTTTCTGATAAAAAAGAATATAGCCGCGTACGTTATCTGCTGCGGCAAGCCCCAGCATGCTTTCCTGAAATTGCTGATCAGAAGGCAAACCACAATCAAGCAATCGTTCCTGGTAAGTTTTCAGTGAAACTTCCATTGCCAGCTTATGAAATTCGTGCATCTCTTCCGGTTTGCAATACTCTTTCCAGTCGATCTCCCCTCCTGAGAATTCAGAAAATTTTTTTATTTTCCGTAAAAGCGTATTTCTGGATTTGGCAGAAAATTTCTTCAGATAATTTTCAAAGCCACCATTGAGCACAACCCAGTATCGCTGATAGCTTGAAGGAATATACCGAATCGCTTGCGGCAATATGTTTAGCCTGGGTAAAGGTGATTCTATTGGGTGAGAGCGTATCATCACCACATCAATAGAGTTCCCAAAAAACTCTGGGAGCTCTGCTAGCACAACCGGATGAGTCGGCAGCTCAGTAAAGTGCCTTTTCAGTACACAGGCACTCAGTGGCCAGGTAAGAAGTCTGATTTCCCCCAATCGCACGGTAAAATTTATTGATTGTCTGGACCATTTCTCCATCAAAAAAACCTTGAATAGATCTGCTCGGTATAACGTCTGATCGTATGATGCGGACGGGAGCGCAACATCTTTGGTAACTTTATTTCAGGAATTGTCGCTGGATCAAGCTCGGAAAATAGAGCAGTTCTGAACTTATCAGTATGGTTAGATAAAAATTCACATAAATGATTAAAGCGCTTGATATTCAGTCCGTCTGGCAAACTCAATCTGCCAGCACCTCTGCCTTTGATCAACTCAAAACTATGCAAGACAATCACAAATGAAAACCAGCCTTGCCGCCAGGCATCTAATAGGGCTGTTTCCATTTCTTTTGCAGAACATGCTGCCAGTTGAGCATGCCGTTGATGTCCAGGATAATCCTGGAAAAAGGTGATTGGTAGTTCCCATACGCCCTCAAGCCTGAGTGGCTGCAACAGCTGCCCATCCAGATCAATCTTGCAGTCTTCACCCAAATAGCAGGGGTTATAGCTGGAATCAAATAACAGCCCATTTTGCGCTGCAGCGCGTAACGTATCCCGATTAGCACCATAACTTCCGGCTCGGAAAGCATGCAGCTCCTTTACACCTGCTGCCTGGAGACTGCACATTCCCTTTGCAATTAAAGCCACCTGCTCGTCCAAAGTGAATTGATGCATGTATTGCTTAAAACAGGCAGGAAGAGTCGGATCATGAATTTCACTGAGCCATTCGGTATGCAGGTGTAGTTGGACTTCCTGATGATTACGCTGAATCAAATCAACCACATCAGCAAGATGATTACTGCCAGCCCGATCAGCAAACAGTGGCTCCAGAAAATAAGTAGCTTTTAAGCCGTACCGGTTAAGCTGCTCAATTTGAAAAGGCAGCCCGAATTCACCTTCAGATGTTTTACCATAAAAGCATGCTGCAATTTCTTCATCAAACGTTGTTTTATCCGGTGATAAAGCCGTCACCGGCCAACCCTCGGAATAAGGCCATAACTCGGTATCAACTGTGAGGTAGACGTTCAGCATTGAGCTATTCTGCATCCCTGCCGGGAAATCTGTATTGCATTGAATCGATATCAGGCAACCTTTTGGCCTTGTTCGGTATATGACACATTTCCCACATTGAGGGTATTGCGCAAGAAAGCCTCAAACATCAGCAATGTCCAGATAGGAGCACTATAATCCCGTCTGCCGGATTGATGCTGATCCAACATCTTTTTGACGAAGACCATATCAAAAATCCCTGTGCTCGCCAGCGTACTACCAAGCAGTGCAGCACGCACACGTTCACGCAATGGGCCGCGAAACCAGCTGGCCAGCGGCACGGCAAATCCCATCTTGTTCCGATAAAGCACTTCATGCGGCAAATACGGTTCCAGCGACTTTTTCAGAATGTACTTTCCTTCCTGTTGGCGTAATTTCATAGAGGCAGGCAATCCTGAAACCCATTCGACCAGTTCATGATCCAGCAGCGGGACGCGCACCTCCAGTGAATGCGCCATACTGGCACGATCCACTTTAGTCAGGATATCGCCTACAAGATAGGTTTTCATATCCAGATACTGAATCAGCGACAAGGGATCTTGCGTCGGGCTTTTGTCCGCATAACTACGCAATACCTCAACTGCCTGATAACCCCGCAGACTATGGTGAAAATCCCGAGTAAACAATTGTCTACGCAGTTTATTATCCAGAATGGATACGCTGTGAAAATAGCCTTCCACAGAATCGCGAGCAAGCGATTCAAACGTGGTTTTGGCACGCAAAAACTTCGGTGCCCAGTCTGCCTTGGGATAAATATTACCCAACAGACCAAACAAGGGTTTTCGCAATCCTAATGGTAATTTAGAACGCAACCGCTCTTCTATCATGTGCCAGCGATAGCGGCGATAACCGGCAAAATTCTCATCACCTCCATCGCCTGAAAGGGCTACCGTCACCTGTTTTCTAGCCAGCTCACACACACGATAAGTCGGGATGGCGGAACTATCGGCAAACGGTTCATCGTACAGCGCAGCCAACCGGTCAATGAGATCAAAATCATCCTGTTTGACCTGCTCGGTAAAATGGTGGGTCTGGTAGCGATCCGCAACCAGCCGAGCATAATCTGATTCATCAAAAGCAGGATCAGCAAAAGAAATCGAACAGGTATTAACAGGCTCCTTCATCAGGCCGCCCATCATCGCCACGACAGCACTGGAATCCACTCCGCCGGAAAGAAATGCGCCCAGCGGCACTTCGCTCATCAGGTGACTATCTACTGCATTTCGTAACCGGACAATCAGCTCTTCTGCCGCTTCTTGCTCACTCAATGCGCCATGTGATGCAAACGGTATATCCCAGTATTCACGAGGCAAGGCTGACTGCTGCCCTTGACGCAATAATAATGAATATCCGGGACTCAGCTTAAACGTGTTTTTAAAAATGGTTTTCGGCTCGGGGATATAACCGTAGGCAAAATAATCTTCTATCGCCTGATGATCCAATGTTTTGTCACAATCCGGGTGAACCAGCAATGCTTTGAGCTCTGAGGCAAACAGAAACAATCCGTTATCCAGTAAGGTATAGTAAAACGGTTTGATGCCCAGCCGATCACGTGCCATAAATAGCGTTTGCTGATTACGATCCCATACGCCAAAGGCAAACATCCCGCTAAAGCGTTCAACACAGCGTTCACCCCACTCCTCCCAGGCGTGCACGATTACCTCGGTATCGCAATGCGTACGAAATTGATGTCCCAAAGCTGTCAACTCACTGACCAGCTTCTGAAAATTATAGATTTCGCCATTGAATATGACGACCACACTGCCATCTTCATTGAATAAGGGTTGTTGGCCACTGGATATATCCATGATCGACAATCGACGATGTCCTAATCCAACACCAGGCTCAACATGCATTTCCCCCTCATCCGGCCCACGGTGTGTCAGTGTCTGATTCATACAATGAAGCAGATTACGATCAATCTCACTCCCGCCGCGCGTATCAAATACCCCCGTTATGCCGCACATATTCCTATCCAGTCAGTTGATCTTTTTGATCTTTCCAATCTTTAATCGTGAGCAGCATTATGACCCAATACCTGGTCATACACTGCAAGATAGCCATTCGTCATGGCATGCATACTGAATTGCTGCTCAATAATCTCACGTGCACGTCGCCCGTGCCTGTGCGCCATCGCATCATCCTGATAATATTTATCAATTACTTGAGCCAGAGCGGCAGGATCCCCTGAGGAGACCAGGCAACCAGTTTCTCCCTCCAAAACCAGTTCGGCATTACCACCTACCCGGGTCGCTACGACTGGCAAGCCGCTTGCCATGGCTTCCAATATGGTATTGGAAACACCTTCTGCCAGCGAAGGGAGCACAAACAGATCCATCGCCTGCATCAATTGAGGGATATCCGAACGCTCGCCCGGAAGCCAGGCAAGCTGTTCAACTCCGGCTGAGCGCAGTATGGCTTCACATTGTGGTTTCGCAATGCCATCTCCTATGATCACAAGGCGCAACGGCCTGCCTGTTACAGGTATTTTTTCACGCAATAATAAGAAAGCCTTCACTAGAGACGGGAAATCCTTAACTTCCACCATCCTGCCAACACTACCCACAACAAACGGTCCTCCATCAAAAAAACCGGAAGGAAACGCTTCAATTGGTAGGGTGGTGCTATCGGGATGGAAACGTAAATGTTCCACGCCGTTATAAATCTGGTGTACTCGTGCTGGCGACACATTTACCGTATCAATTAGCCAACGCTCCAAATCCTTGCTGACAGCAATAAAATAATGAACAAACGGGCGGATTATCTTGCGTAACAGATTGTATTTCCGATTCTTGCCATCAAGATCAAAGATATCGCGCCCATGTTCTCCGTGTATTCGCGCCTTCACACCTGCTACGGCTGCCACCACCTGAGCCTCCATCGCTGCAAGATTGCGCGTATGTACAATATCCGGATTGAGTCGCCTAAATATCCGGTAAAGTTCTCCATAGATACTAAAATCATTACCCTCGCGCTTGTTCAGCGCAATGATCTCGACATCATTCCGATTAAGCCGCTTGTGAAATTCTGAAAATCCTTTGAGGCAAATAATGGCATGGCGGTAACGGTTCTCAGGAATATGGTTGATCAGATTCACTAAACCATTTTCCAGTCCGCCCACTCCAAAATGAAAAATTACATGGGCAATCAATGGGGGGCGAAATATCTTCCTGGGCTGCACTTCGCTTAGTCGCGGTACGTGCTGTGCACAGCCAGGAGCCTCTCATTAATCACTGGCTTCATATCACCGATAAACTCTCGCAACACTGATGCTGCCTCTTCCGGATCATGCTCGTAAGCAGCAGCAACAATGATTTCTGCCCCGTCATCCCCCTTCCCCAGAATCCAGTTCATCGCTTGTATCGCCTTGCCCAGATAAGGACTGGCTGTTTCCTGGTCGATCAGCCAGTACCATCTCCATACCAGTAACCGGCTTGTCGCCGCATGCAGCAAATCCTGATTGACAGACAGTTCAGTAGCACCTAACGGTAATTTTCTCTCATTCTCGCCTACATTGCGCCACCCACTACTCAGATCAGTAACCAGGGTATTACTAGAGCTAATCAACTTACTCTCCTGCTGCTGGTTGCGATAATAAGTCACATAGAGACTGACACGCTGATTTTCATGGTGGAAATGACCGATGAATTGCTCCGGGGAACCGATATACCTCGGCGTCCAGTTGGGGGATCGAGTGGAATCAGATTCCCATTTACCAGAAGGATCTACAATGTTGATTTCAGGCATCTGCTGCGGATTAGATTCATCATTCAAATAATTCATATACATTGGCCAGATCGAGGCAATCGCCACAACCAGCCCAACCATACCCAGCGTTGCTTTAACAGAAACGGAAGGAAATCTCAGGTCAGCTGAGGAAGAATTGTCGACTGACATGCTTTCATCAAGGTGATCCTCCCGCCAGAGCGAACCAATCCAGAACAGCAGCAACATGACCAGACCAAAGAAAATCCAGCCATATATCAGATGGTCAACGCCGACTGCCAGCCGCATATCACTCAGATGACCCGTCATGACAATCAGGTAGGCTCGCAGCCCATTGGCAATAATCGGCACCACGATAGAAAAAGCGATGAATATCAGCCGTCTGCTGAGGCTATGGTAAGTCAGGTACGCATAGAGCGTTCCCAGTGTTACCGAAGCGATCAAATAACGCACACCGCTGCAAGCCTCCACCACTGACCAGTTGCCACTGGGAATACTGAAAAAACTCCCTTCACGATACACCGGAATACCGGTTGCCTGTAGTGCACTGACAGTGAAATCGGCAGTAAAATCAATCAGTGGCGGGATGAATACTTCGCCAAAGGGGACAGCAAACAGAAGATAGGCAAGCGGAAAAATAATCGTATTAAAGGCATGAAAACCGAGCATGGCCCATACGATCATCGGTATCATCGCTACCAAAGCATACTGTTCCGCCACCATAACACCGGCCGCTGAGGCGAGCAACCAGCCCATCCCCAGTCCGGCCAATACCAGCAGTGGCATATAATCAGGATGGTACTTAACTGTAGCCAGTACTGAACGCCTTTTCCAGATCATATAGATACTGAAGGGGGCAATCAAAAAACCATGCGCATAAGTTTCAGATCTGTTCCAGATCGCCACGATTGATTCGATAGTCTCGTGGTAAATACCAAGCACCAAAGCAATCACCAGCAGTGTAATCAATACTGCCTCTCTTCGCCCGTTTATGGTGTTGCTGCTTAGCGCGGCATTTCGTAACTGCACCTGTGTACCCATAGTAGAACTGTCAGTTAAAATGATTTATTGTTATCGTTTAATTGATGGATGTGAACGGCATACTCTCTTTAAACCTTAGCCGGGATAGAGGGCTGCAAGAGCGCATCAATCCGTGACAAATTAGCTGACCATGTGTAGTCTTGCAAAACCCGGTTCCGGGCAGCCCGCCCCATAGTTGTTTGATCGTTAGAATCAAGAAGAAAAAGAATCTGGTCAGCAAAATCCCTGGCATCTCCTGCCACCATCAGTTCTTTCCCCGGTGTGGCGTGAATTCCCTCCATCGCCTGCATAGAAACAACCACCGGCTTTTGCATGGCCATTGCTTCCAGTACCTTGTTCTGGATACCGCGCGCAATCCGCAAAGGGGCAATTGCTACTGCGGCATGCATAAGATACGGGCGGATATCCTCAACTGCTCCAGTCACACGGATACCAAGCAGATCTGCCAGCAGCTGTACTTGTCTGGCTGGTTTGGCACCCACAATATAGAAATCAACATCCGGTAATTTTGTGTGGATAGCAGGAAATACTGAATTTGCGAACCAGCTTACCGCATCGACATTAGCCCAGTAATCCATGGCACCGGTAAAAACCAATATTCTCTTCCCAGCTGGATAAGGATTGGGATAATCGCGCGCGGGAGAGAAAAAGTCAGTATCAACACCATTATTAAAAAATGTTGTTTTATTCGCTGAATCAGGCGCAAGCTGTCTGAATAATTCAGCTTCTTTCTTTGAAACGAAGGTTGCGCTGCTGAACTCTCCTGCCACCTTCTTTTCGTAATCGAGCAAACGTTTTGATTCTCGGTGATAAATCCAGTTGAAGGGCCAGGGTTTTGATAGCGCATACTGCCGCCATTTATCCGAATCCACATCAACAAAGTCGATAATGCGACGGCGATCAGATAAATGTTCAACGTACTGCGCCATCGCAGAAGAGAAAATCACAATATTCTGTATGGACTCAGTATGTGATACAGCTTTAACCCACTGCATCAGTTTCGCATTACGATAATAAGCCAGCGTCAGTGGATCATTTCCAGATAATGCAAGCAGACTTTTTATTTTGGCTGGTAGTGGATCCAACCTGACAACACATACATCCTGACAATAATTTCGAACTTCCCTCTCGTATTGCCAATCCTCTTCATTATCGATAAATGTTCCCAGATATACACGATAGTGTTTACTCAGGTGCTGCAGGAGGTGGAAGGAACGTATTTTGTCGCCCTTGTTGGGTGGATAAGGGATTCTGTGCGTCAGATAAAGCAGTCCTTGCATCCTTCTTATCCAAGATTCTTAACAATATGAGGGCCAATCAAGTTGGCAAACGTCAAGGGTAACTTCTGCCAGGCTTTGATAAAGAGCCGATATTTCGGGTTGAGTGGGTTATGTTCAGGTACAGCCTTCGCCCGAAGAAGCTGATACTCATAAAATAACGGCTGCGGTTCCAATCCCCAGTTTTTTTTGAAACTATACGATCCGGTACCTTGCTTACTACGTCCAAAATCAAAAATCTTGTAACCTCGCTCGCAGGCACGCCGCATCAACTCCCAATACATAAAATCATTCCCAGCCAAATCACGTGCTGCATCCGCCCCTCCCCCATAATAGGGCAATACCTCATCCCGGAAATAAAAACTCATGACCGCACTAACCGTTTGATCATCTTTGGTAATGACGAGCAACTCACAATCTTCTGCAAAAACAGTTTTTAATAATCGGAAATATTTTCGAGAAAAAACCGGGGTACCCAAGCGATGCACACTGGTCGAATAAGCATGAAAAAAACGTTCGATATCCTGATCCACATGACTCTGCAGCGCATATTTGATCCCTTTACGCACCATTGCACGCTGCTTGCGCGGAATAGCGAGCATGTTTTGCTCCACATCCGGATCTATCGTTTTGCGGAACGTAACATACAGCTCCTTGGTTGGCCAATCCTGATGAAAAGGAGTTACATGGCGATATTCCAGATAATCGACTTGCAGATGCGCAGCCAGCATCTGCGCCGCCTGATCCAGCTTGGCTCGTACGCCGTCTGACACGGCTGCAATACCACCATATACACAAAACGGCAAGGCGCTCAGGCTGTGTCCAAATAGTAAGCTGTTGATTTCTGCTAGAGGAAGTATGCCTTGAATACATCCATCCTCTTCTATGTATAAGAACCAGGTTTTATGTCCAAAGGCCTGTTCTATGACAGACTTCCATCCGGAACGATGGAAAAAGGTTGCATCAGGACAGGCTCTAACAAACTCGTCCCATGCCTGGAACTTATCTGGCGATAAGATAGAAATATCTGGTAATTTACCAAGGAACAGATCATTGGTGTTTTGCACAGTTCTACTATCGAGATTCACATTGTCCGTTGTAAAAAAATTTGATCCATGCGCCCCCATTCGAAATGCTGGGTCAAGGCATTCAATCGTTTTTCCATACGACCTAAATTAAGGTAATGACGAAAATGTGTTTTAAAATTAATCCCCGTCTGCCGGGGTTGATCAGGATCAATTTCCCAGGGATGGAAATAAAAGATAGCCGGCTGGAGATCAATCATGTTCACTCTTTGCAGAAACCAGCGTGAAATTGCATAGGGAAAAAGGCGAAAATAGCCGCCCCCCCCCCGCTGGGAAATTACGTCCAAACAGTCGTACAGTGGTAACCGGCAATTCAAGCAACCCCGGGGCATTCTCGGGATTAAAAGCAAAACGAGGTGCATCTGGCATCCCGTAATGGTCGTGTTTTACTGGATAAACGCTCGAACTGTATCGATATCCAGCCTCCTCAAGACATTCCAGCGCCCAGAGATTATCTCCGCGGATAGAAAAACTCGGAGCACGATAACCCCATACAGATTGGCTGCCAATATCCTCCAGTAACGCTTTGCTGCGGGTAATATCATCATAAAACTGCTTGCGACTCAGCTCAGTAACACGATGATGGGCATATCCATGACTAGCTAGCTCATGACCATTCTCAACGATCCGCTTGACCATGGATGGGTAACGTTCCGCTATCCAGCCCAGTGTAAAAAAGGTCGCCTTGATTTTATGCTCGTCCAGCACCATAAGAATCCGATCAATGTTGCGTTCAACTCTGCACGGCAAATTATCCCAGGATGAGCGGGGGATATACTGGGCGAAAGCCGATACCTGGAAATAATCCTCCACATCAATAGTCAACGCATTACGAATCATAGGATTTATTCAGGAGAAACGGTTAGATCAAATTCTTTCTGTATATCAAGCATAACCTCGTTTGCCTCGGCTTTACTCAGAGCCTGCAACTCTTCCAGACATCCCATAATCAACAATCTGTCACAAAACATATTGATTTTACGTGGAATTCCAGTAGAAAAATTATGTATTATCTCGAAAATTTCATCTTGAAACACGGGATTTCCATTCCAGCCTGCTTTTTGCAATCGATGCTCGATATAGGCTCTGGTTTCAGCCTGATCCAGTGGACCCAAGTGATAAGTGGCAATCACGCGCTGACGAAGCTGCTGCATCTGATTGCCAAGCAATGTTCTTCTGAATTCTGGCTGGCCAAGTAAAAAAGTCTGCAACAAAGGCCTGTTATCTGATTGAAAATTAGACAACATCCGTAATTCTTCCAGTGTCTGTGGTTGAAGGTTTTGTGCTTCATCAACTACCAACAATACTCTTGTCCCCTCCCGTTCACACTTGCGCATGAATCGTTCAAGATCAAGTAACAATGCTGCCTTGGATAAACCTTCGTAAGGCAGGCTAAAAGCAGCAGCTACCATTCTCAAAGCATCATCTGGATCCAGTCGAGTACTAACCAGCTGTGCAGCGACAACCCGTTCTCGCTTCAACTTTTGAAAGAGGCAGCGCATCAGCGTGGTTTTACCAGCGCCCACTTCTCCTGTAATAATGATGAAACCATCTTCCTGCGACAGACCATATTCAAGATACGCTGCCGCGCGCTTGTGCCCCCGGCTGGGGAAAAAAAAGCTTGGATCAGGTTTTAACTGAAATGGCTTCTCGGTAAAACCATAATAAGTAAGATACATAAGCTTCTTATTTCTAAAAATTTATATTTACTGTCGCCGTTACTACATTAGCATTGTAGTTACCGTTGCTGCGATCAGATTCACGACGCAGGTGAGAATACCTGATTGATCCAGTGGTATTAGAAGCAAACTGCTTATTCAAGCTGGCTGATATAATTATATTGTCATCTTCCTGATTAGTTACACTATAACGACTTTTGATATAGCCGAAATTGATGTTGGCATTACTTCTGGGAGACAGCCGGTGATTCCATAATACATTCCCGCCAGTTTGAGTAGTATTTCTAGTCAACATGGCATTAGTAGCACCAATTAGATCAGCATCTTCTTCATCCGGACTAAATGATTTTCTGGAGTAATTAAAGGCCCGGAATACCAGCGAATTCTTCTTGCCGTTCAAAGCCAACGAGGCCTGTAAACGCCTAAGTAAAAATAAACGGTTAGTCAGAAAATTATTTGGGTCAGAAAATGAAGATGAAAGCCCCTGATTCAATAATGCTTCGCTGTTCTGAGTACCTGACAAGAGTTGGCTCAACATGTCAGCACTTAAAATCGAACCACCAGATAAAGATTGTTGACCAAAAGTAGTAATATCCTCAATATAGCTTAAGTTCCACACTGTACTGCGAGTGCGGTGATCAACAGAAGCTGCATAAGTATCTCCAAAAAATCTTTTCCCGCCTGATGCACTGATATCGGTCCTTTCAGTCGGCGCCCAAGAGAAACCTACAGTCCAAAAGGGGCTGGAAGGTTTTCCCCTTATCGAAACAAAGCTGTTGTGCTCATAGCCTGCTGTACCAATCAGATTAAAATGCGGCGTCACAATGTATTTAAGCGAGCCTGATGCTCGATCCATCTCTATCGTTCTTAAAGCTCCTAGCCTGGGTCCGGAATACTTTCTGCTAATCTCTGTATGGCTAAAATTCATTCCCCAGCCAAGTATTCTGAAAGCTGAACCACTATTTAGTGAAAAGATTGCTGAATCAGAAGTGCTATCAGAAAAGCTGCGTGTATTGGAGCTCACCTCACCATGGATATATCGAATTTCTCCTGCAGCAAGATTCTTGAAACGCTGACGCACATAGGGACTGATACTCCAAATACGTACATCCCTTCGATTACCCGTCAAGCTAGCGTTATCCAGTGCCTGCGATCCCAATAGGGAAACATTTTGCTGAGTAACTACAGCACGGGCATCCACAAAAAAATGATTTTTGACTATTTCTGCAGTACCATTAGTATTTAACTGATGTCGTATGAGGTATCGTTCATTCTTTGCATAGATGAGATTATTCATCGTATAGCCAAGATTTGCCTTAAAATGACGTCCCTCACCCGTAATATTTATTCCAGGATTAATCTGCGTAATAAATTCCCCTCCCCCCTGGCTGCCAACTCCTCCTCCCCCAAACCCGATTCCACCGCCCAACCTCACATTATCAGTATAGGTTTCACTAACCATTAATCGTGGCTGGATATTCCATTCCGCTGCATTGACCTGAAAAACCGAGCTGCCCAATCCTACAATACAGCCACCCCACAAGCACGCTATCCAGCGCGAGAAGCTGCTGTCAGCATAACCGAGTGATTTCATCAATAATAGCCGTAGCCGTAATATCCGCCGCCGCTATGTGCTCTGGCTTTGTTGTAAATCAGATTGATCACATCGCACGCTTCAATTTGCTGTAAAGCTTCTTTCACAGTCTGCTGAGTTGTCCTTTCTGCTTCAACCACTAGCACGATCTGCCCCATTTGGCCCGCAAGCACGCGTGCTTCACTGGTCAACAACAAAGGTGGAGAGTCAAATATGACTACCCTGTCATGATAGCGCTGGGCAAGCTCAGCTAAAATAGAATGCATGCTCTGACTAGCCAATAATTCGGTAGCATGCGTATGGCGTCTCCCTGCCGGAATCAACGTGAGTTTCTTCACATTGGTTTTCATCATTACATCGGGTATCTTCCACTGAGGGTCACGGAGGAGATCCAACAAACCTGGCTCTTCCGGGCTGAAACCAAGACTTGCAGGGATTGAAGGCCGAGCAACATCTGCATCAACCAATAGCACCCTGTGATCCATTTCCATCGCGATACTCATTGCCAAATTGATTGAACAGAAACTTTTCCCCTCACCGGATAAAGAACTGGTAACCATAATCAGATTGCCATTTTTAATACCACTATCTGGATTAAATGCATTGGCAATCAAGGGGCGTTTTATCAATCGAAACTGCTCGGCTATCTCGGATCTGGAGTGATCCAAAGTGACAATGCCTTTACGGTGGAGGCTTTCCAGATCAATTTCAATTTTTTTAATTGTTTTCTTGTTAGCGCTCGCTCTATTAGCCAGATCAACCACAGGGCTATTATTAACACTCACCTCTTTTCCAATTTTCTGATCTGACATATTGTCAGAGAGAAATAATGGATCCAGGCCAGTTTTCACAGTCTGCGGTATCTTGCCCGGAATAGAATTGCTTATTTCATTTTTTGAAAGCTTATCAGCAGCTCTTTCAATAAGACTCATATCCACTCCATTATCCTTCGAACCGTACCTTGGCAAATCCACATATTTTCTTGAATAATATCGGTAACGATTTATATGCAAACAATCTAAGTAGTCTGCATAACATGCGGTTTTACGTAGTAAACTAACAGCACTACATAGCACGCAACTAGTATTATCAAAGAAATGCCAAATATATAAATTTGTCTTTTATCTTTCACCTTTTCTTTTTCTGTCCATACCATCGGCACTACCCCCAGAATTGGCAAACCTGTCAGCTCTCGCAAGGTGGTTTGGCTATGGAAAGTAGGTCGAATCTGGCTGATAACGAATGCAAGGCCAACCCCCCCAGCCAAAGCTCCAATCAGGACCAGCGTAAGAAATTTTTTCCGATCTGGTCCAGATGGCAGCTCTGGAACTGTAGGGGGATCAACAATCCTGAAAGACATCAATCCAGAAGTAGAAGTCAGTTCACCGGAGATTTCAGCAGACGCCCTGCGTTCCAGCAATTTCTCGTAATTAGCCTTGTTCACGTTATAATCCCGATTGAGTTGTTGCATTTCCACTTCTACAGCAGGAACAGTATTACTCATTGATTTCAATCGTTCGTAACGTGCTTCGTATTCACCCACTCGCGCCTTCATGGAGGCCACCAGCGCTTCAGATTCTGTCAATGCAATATTCAACTGTTGCATCATTGGGTCATAATTTTTACCAACTGGGCCCATCAGCTTGGCCTCTTCCACTTTGCGCTCTTCAAGTTGAGCAATCAACCGCTTAGTAGCAACTACATCCGGATGCTGATCAGTAAAATTCAGCATCAGGTTATCCAAATTAGTATTCAGGGATTGAATTCGTGCATCAATTTCCGGATTGACAATGCTTTGTGGTGATGCTTCACCTACCTCCAGTAACAGCATCGGCTCATCCCCCGTTATCTGTTTCTTGACCGCATCACGAGCTTGCTCAGCTTCAAGCAAGGAAAGCCTGGCTTTTTCCAGCTCTTCAGCCGCCGCAACCAGCTGGCTATAGTAATCTCCACCCTGCCCGGGTAAAAAACCAAGATTCTTTTGCTTGAAAGCAGTCAGGGCTGCCTCAGCAGCAACCAATTTTTCTTCATAAGCAGCAATTTGCTGATCAATAAAACGTAACGCAGAAGCAGAATCCTGCTTTTTTCCTTCCAGCCCGCCTTCAACAAAAATAGTCAACAGAGCTTGAACAATATCTTTGGCCAGCTTGGGATCCTTGTCGTCATACGAAATCATGAAAATATTATCGCTACCTGTCGTTTTAAGCTTGATATCATTCATTAATGAGGTCACCAGCTTTTCTTTGGCACTATCATCTGCGACCTTAATATCCAGATCTACCATACGAACAATTCTCTCGACATTTGGCCGACTAATAAGCGTCCGGCTCATTATGGTGATTTGCTGATCTGGATTGGGTGATACAGTCATCCCTGCCATTAATGGTCGCAAAATACTCTGAGTATCAACGTAAATTCGCGCAGATGCCTGATAATTATCCGGCATCTTATAAACGAAAAACCAACCCGCAACCGCAATAATCCATGCAGATCCAACTGAAACCCATCTGTATTTCCAAATCCCTTTGATGTAAACCAGTATCTGAGCAATCAAATCACTCATATCGGATCACCTCGCCATTTATCACGATTGCACGCAAATTAATCAAAAGTAACTTTCAGGAATAACCAGCACATCTCCCTGATAAACCGGTACGTTGGCAGAAATATCACCATCCCGGATCAAATCATCCAGCCTGACGCGAAATTGCTGCTGTTTACCATCAACGCTCCGAATGATCCTTGCCCTGTTTCCTGCAGCAAAATCAGTCAAACCTCCCACAGCAATCATGACATCCATCAGCGACATATCCTCCCGGTACGGCAGCGCCTGTGGCTGTGAAGCCTCACCGATTACCCTGATCTGCTCACCGAATGGCCCGACAAAATCAGTTATGACAACTGTCACTACTGGCTGCTGCAAATATTTTGCAAGCGTCTCTTCGATATCACGCGCCAATTCAGTTGAGGTCTTTCCACTTGCCGGCAAATCCTCTACCAGAGGCGTTGTAATTTTTCCATCTGGACGAACCGGAACACTCATGGATATTTCTGGATTGCGCCAAACAATAATGTTTAATGTGTCACCCGGCCCAATCAGATAATCATGCGGGACCTGCTCCCCTTGTGTACCAAGTAACGGATAAGTCGTACAACTACTGAGCAAAAACAGATAAAAAATAACCGACAGATTAGTTATCCAGGTTTTAATAGAAATATTCACACGAAACCCTCAATAAAAAGACTAGAGCGCCCTCACCCAAACTTTTTCACTATAACAATGGTGACAACATACATTATGTATCTATAATCAGAACGTCACATTAACGTTTATTTATCAAATGGATAAATATTCACCCAGACTGTAAAAGTAATTTTATCTTTTTACAGGAGTACTGAATGTGTCTACCATTTAAAAACCAAGCATAGTTAACATCATTCATTTTTATCAGAAAAAAGCGTCAGCATTCTAATGCACACAAATGAGGCCCGCAGGCAAACCACAGGAATTAGATTATATCGATTGGCCAATTATTATCTTTAACTTAATAAATTTCAGGAATTATTAAATTTAATCTTTATTAACAAGCATATAATTACCAGGCGCCACAATACTCAAACCAATCGAAACAGGGAAGATAAGTGTATTTTATACGTTTTTCCAGAGCATCTCCTAGAATTTCCCTTCGCCAGCATAATATTGGTAAGATTTTGGATTAAAAGATGAAAACTCAACTTTGAGCACGTCTCCTCCTGCCTCCTCCGCCATTTTCCGAAATTCAGTAACCTGTATTTCTGCAGGAACAATAAAAACCTGAGAAACTCCTGATTTATAGTGCACTGTAATTTTCATACTCTTCCCTGATAGCCTGTATTTGCCCAGACAAACAACTCACCCCAATATTTGCCTTTTACACATTTGCCTCTTAATATAGCCCTATGTAAATCATTACCCTGCAATGCCGACATTAAACGAACGGCCTTCCTTTCTTTTCATGTATAACCCTCTGCGGAATCTTCCCAGATTCTAGAATGTCCAGATCAATTCAAATTCAGGATTAGAAAAGCATTTATGGCTCAATACGTTTTAGTTATGAATCGCGTTGGTAAAATTGTTCCTCCCAAACGCGTTATTCTTAAAGATATTTCACTCAGTTTTTTCCCAGGCGCAAAAATTGGTCTGCTTGGCCTGAATGGCTCTGGCAAATCCACGCTATTAAAGATCATGGCCGGAATAGATAAAGACTTTGAAGGGGAATGCACCCCTATGCCAGATCTCAAAATCGGGTACCTACCACAAGAACCACAACTCGATCCTGATCTCACCGTTCGCGAAGCAATCCAGGAAGGATTAGGAGAAGTACTCAATGCACAACAACAACTGGAAGCCATTTATGCAGCCTATGCCGAACCGGACGCTGACTTCGATACACTGGCAGCCGAGCAATCGCGGCTAGAAGCAATATTAACTGCACAAAATGGAGACAATCTGACTCAACAGATGGAAATAGCTGCTGATGCACTACGCCTTCCGGAGTGGGATGTTTTGATCCAGAATCTCTCAGGAGGGGAAAAACGCCGTATTGCCCTGTGCAGATTACTTCTATCCAAGCCGGATATGCTACTTCTAGATGAGCCTACCAACCATCTGGACGCAGAATCTGTCGAATGGCTCGAACAATTCCTTGCACGTTTCTCAGGCACGGTAGTAGCCGTCACTCATGATCGATATTTTCTGGACAACGTAGCGGAATGGATACTGGAACTTGATCGTGGTCATGGCATCCCCTGGAAAGGAAACTACTCGAGCTGGCTGGAGCAAAAAGAAGCACGCCTGAAACAAGAAGATAGCGCAGAATCTGCTCGCCAGAAATCACTCAAGCAAGAATTGGAATGGGTACGGCAAAATCCTAAAGGCAGGCAGGCAAAATCTAAAGCTCGCCTAGCCCGATTTGAAGAACTCAGCTCGCAGGAATATCAGAAGCGCAACGAAACACAGGAAATTTTTATTCCTGTCGCAGATAGGCTGGGAAATGAAGTTATCGAATTTAACAATGTTTCCAAAGGATTTGGCGATCGCCTGCTGATTGACAACCTGAATTTCCGGATACCACCCGGCGCGATTGTCGGAATTATCGGTCCCAATGGTGCCGGAAAATCCACTCTGTTTCGCATGATTACTGAACAGGAACAACCGGATACAGGCGAGATTAAGATAGGTGAAACCGTAAAAATTGCCTATGTAGATCAATCACGTGATGCATTACCTAGTGATCAGACTGTATTCCAGGTCATCTCAGATGGAAATGATCTGCTTATCGTTGGCAAACACGAGATCCCGTCACGCGCCTATCTTGGCCGCTTTAACTTCAAGGGTCCTGATCAGCAAAAAATTGCAGGAACACTTTCCGGCGGAGAACGAGGCCGGTTACATCTGGCCAAAACACTGATATCCGGAGGAAATGTGTTATTGTTGGATGAGCCATCCAACGACCTTGACGTTGAAACCTTGAGAGCACTGGAAAATGCACTGCTGGAATTTGCCGGATGTGTGTTGGTAATCTCGCACGACCGATGGTTCCTGGATCGTATCGCAACACATATGCTGGCTTTTGAAGGCAATTCGCAAGTCATATTTTTCACGGGCAACTATCAGGAATACGAGGCTGATAAACGGCGACGTCTTGGTGAAGAAGGAGCAAAACCCAAACGTATCCGTTTCAAGCCTATCGAACGCTAATCGACCACTCGTTCCAACCACACCACACAAAAATTTAACTTTTTCTTTTGTGTAGTTACTGTATACTTGCCACCCTGCCTCAAGGTAGGGTTTATCTAGTTTCATCGTTCCTGACCTCTCCAGATTCCTCTGTTTCTTCTTGAAATTGTGCAGTATCCCTGGTTAGCAGCGATGTGTTTATGTATGCGCCAGTGGTACCAGCAATTATTTGTTGCGGTACGTTCCTGTTTGCGCATTGAATTTCTTTATCATCAGGAAAACCGACATGTCATTTGAAAATTTGAATCTACATCCCGCAATTGTAAAAGCCGTACTGGCAGCGGGTTATACCTCTCCCACCCCTATCCAGCAACAAGCTATTCCCGAATTAATTGCTGGCCACGATGTAATGGCAAGCGCACAGACTGGAACCGGAAAAACAGCTGCTTTCATGCTGCCGGCACTGCATCGTCTTGCCACTCCAGCAAAAATTCAGGGCCGCGGTCCACGCATACTGGTTCTGACTCCCACGCGCGAACTGGCCCTGCAAGTTTCCGAAGCTGCCAGCAAATACGGAAAATTCCTGCCGCGCGTCAATGTTGTCAGTATTCTGGGTGGGATGCCCTATCCATTGCAAAATAAACTTCTATCACAAGTTGTTGACGTACTGGTCGCCACACCAGGGCGCTTGATTGATCACATTGAGCGGGGGCGGATCGATTTCTCACGGCTGGAAATGCTGGTGCTGGACGAGGCTGACCGCATGCTGGACATGGGATTTATTCATGATGTCGAGCGTATTGCCTCCTCAACACCGACAAACAGGCAGACCTTGCTATTTTCGGCAACACTGGATACTGCAATCGAAAAAATTGCTACACGTTTACTGAAAATGCCTAAACGTATCCAGATCGCATCTCAGCACGCAAAACTTGATCATATTGAACAGCGTATGCATTACGTGGATGATCTCACTCATAAAAACCGGTTACTTGATCATTTGCTGTGTGATACAACCATCAAACAGGCAATCGTATTTACTGCAACGAAACGTGATGCTGATTCTCTGGCAGACAATCTTTCTGCTCAAGGACACAAAGCTGCCGCCATGCACGGAGATATGACCCAGCGCGAACGCACGCGTACTTTAACCGGATTGCGTCAGGGGCGGCTCAAAATACTGGTTGCTACTGATGTCGCCGCGCGCGGAATTGATATTGCTGATATTACTCACGTCATTAATTTTGACCTGCCTAAGTTTGCAGAAGACTACGTGCATCGTATTGGACGAACTGGCCGGGCAGGAGCTTCCGGCATTGCCGTCTCGTTTGCATCTGGTAAAGATGGCATTCACCTCAAAAGAATAGAGCGGTTTACCGGCAATCACTTTGAATTCCAAGTTGTACCTGGTATGGAACCTCGCACAAAACCGAGGTTCAGCCGTAATGACGATAAGTCCGGAAAGAGACCCTCTTCTGCCGCACACAAAACCAGACGTTCATGGCCAAATGACGCCAGCACACGCACAACTGCCCAAGGCTTCAGAGGAGACAAAAAAAGCGAGTTTAGCCAACCTTTTGCTCGTGATACTCGCAGACGTCCACTCAGAGACAGTAAATCTAATAACTCAGGCAGTTTTGCCCGAGCAAAATAATATTGATGTATTCCAGGTATTGATTTTTTACGGTCAGTACCTGGCCAATCCAGTGCGCCATAAAACCTTCATCATTTCTCCTATTCAGAGAAAGAACTGCTGCACAAATTATAGTACCCGGATATTCCACAGTATTTTCAATCCGAACGACCACCTGATTTCCCCCTCCAAGCAAGAATTTCGATATGGATTATTGGTTCAGGTCCTGGATGACTAGGATGACTATATAGATAAAACTCGTTATCCACTGTTCATGGCGTGAGCTGTCATCGCGTATAACCTAACGCCGGTGTAAGCAGTGTGCGGATCGCAGGTTTGTACATCCGCTGGAGGTGGTACGGCGCAGCGCCGGAACAAAATTGACACCCTGGTTATGGCGGCACAGATCATCACTCGTGATCTAGCACGCCGGGCAAGGACCTTTGCCGGTACCACTACAATCGGGACACTTTTCCTTCCCGGAATTTAAGCAGCGCGGACAGGTAGCTCCACCGGTATTTGGATCTCCGCCTCGGCCATGACAGAAATCGCAGGCAATCGATTTGCTCCCTGCGCATCGATTGCACTTGAATTGTCCGGTTCCCTTGCAATAATTACAGTTTGGATCAGCCATGTTTTCTCTCTAGTTTGTCTACTATTTTGTAGTTGTGCTATGGATTGCCGCATAACGCCGCAAATCACCGGCAGGCAAAAGTGGCGCGGGTTTTGCGACAGCAAAAGACGTGACGCTTTTGCCTGCCGGTGATTTGCCTTGTTAGGGCTAAATCTCTCACCATGTAAAACCGCACCCACGGGTCAAGCCTGACACCTATACGCCAAGCACATCCTCGATTACCGCTTGCACGTCAACTGAAACACCGAAGACTTCCGGTTTCTTCAGCCCAAAATACTTCCCAAATTTCTTGTACTTATCCTTTCTTGTGATAGCGCTTAGAAAAACAAACACATCCTCATTTTGACGCACTTTTTTAGCCAGGGCACCAAACAGCCGATATACAGACTCCGGCTCTTCGTAGAAATTGGAAAACCAAATTATCCCCCCATTGATTTGATTCTGGATTAAATTCGTTGAAACTTTTATCGATTACCAACATGAAAGACTCTTGCTCAGCATTGAAGCGCTCTCGAATTTCATCGGGCCAGGTCTTTTCCATAACTTCGGAAAACGAAGTACGCGCAGCACTCTTGTATGACTTTACTACCTTCCCTGTTAGACCCAAGTCCTCTCCAAATGCTGCGAATTGCTTGTCGAGTGCCTCCCCAACCTGGGTAACATAGTCGTTCCATGTAACAACGAAGAAGAGATAGCTCTTGTTGCCAATTTCGATCGGTAAAAACGTAGAAACTTGTTCACTTATATACACATCCCCGATTCTGATTGTTCATGCTGCGGCCTAATCGGGCTTGGAAGGCACCTCGCGATGCCTCTCCTCCCACACCATTGGGCATACGGGTCACGTACCACGGCGGTTCGACAGATTAAATTCCTTCCGCGCCACAAGGCTCGGAATACCCAGTGGTTCAAAGTAGCGCAAGGGAAGTGCCTGAGCCAGGGCCGGTATCGCGGAGTAATCCGGGAAGTGGATATTCTCGCTGGCGATCAGAACAGCAACGGCCAGATCAGTTTCCGTTACCGTGACCGTCGGAGAAACAAAAGTCCGCACACTGCCCGGCACTGATTTCCTGGACATGTTGCTGCAACACATCCCGCCCAATCCCTTGGGCAGGATGTGTTGCAGCAACATGTCCTGCCCAAGGGATTGGGCGGGTACGAAACCACGGCTCCCTGCATCCAAAAAGATGTTGACCGCTCTGCTGCTCTCGTGCCGCGCATTACCCCGTGTCCGCCACTACCCGACAAACCACGCCCAGCGTTCCCATGCGGCAAGCCGACGCAGGTGATTTGACAGCGTATTTCACCAACGGTAGTCAAACAGCGAGAGACAGGGCTGGCAAATCAGTGTGCCGAGCGGCACCACGGCCATACTCAGCCAAAAAATTGAAAAAACATGGCGCAAACCACAGAAACTACCAGATTATTCAGACCTGAAACTGACACCAGCACTTTTCGGTGGAAACACCAAACCCATCGCCCAACTTCAAGGAAAATCACAAAAAGCTATTCCCAGAGAACCCCGGATCGGGTTTGTTCGACAACCGCTTCATGTCGTGGCTCGCTTTGCAATTGAATCGTCCCGGGTTTTGAGGAGGCTGTTTGGTTAAAGTCAAGCCACCGGAATGGCTTCCTTGGCGAATTGCCTATAGTAGTTTACCTCAGCTTCTGCGGGAGGGATGTAACTGATTGGTTCCAGCAGCCGCTGGTTGTTGAACCAGGCTACCCATTCCAGCGTTGCCAGCTCCACGGCCTCCCTGGTTTTCCAGGGGGCACGCTTGTGAATCAATTCTGTTTTGTACAGCCCATTGATGGTTTCTGCCAGCGCGTTGTCGTAGCTGTCGCCCTTGCTGCCGACCGAGGGTTTTATTCCGGCTTCGGCGAGTCGCTCGGTATAGCGAATGGAGACATATTGCGAGCCTCTGTCGCTATGGTGTACCAAGGCATCCATCCGCCCCGGTTGCCGGGCATACAGCGCTTGTTCCAGGGCATCCAGCACAAAGTCCGTGC